>JACQRS010000307.1 GCA_016206385.1 Candidatus Rokuibacteriota bacterium
CCCCTACGAGGTCCTCATGGAGCTCAGGATCCACCGGGCCCACTTCTTCGAGGCCCTCAAGGAGGTGGAGCCCTCAGCCCTCCGGGAGATCACCCTGGAGGTTCCGGACGTCAGGTGGGAGGACGTGGGCGGGCTCGATGCCGTCAAGCAGGAGCTAGTGGAGGCCATCGAGTGGCCGCTCCGCTATGCCGCGCTCTTCCAGTACGCCCGGGCACGGCCCCCCCGGGGGATTCTCCTCCATGGCGCACCGGGGACCGGGAAGACGCTTCTTGCGAAGGCTGTGGCCACTGAGAGCCGGGCCAACTTCATCGCTATTAAGGGGCCTCAACTCATGTCCAAGTGGGTGGGGGAGAGCGAACGCGCCATCCGGGAGGTCTTCAAGAAGGCGAAACAGGCGGCCCCCTGCCTCATCTTCCTGGACGAACTGGACGCCCTGGCCCCTCGGCGGGGCCTGGACCCTTCGGGAGTCTCGGAACGGGTTCTGAGCCAGCTCCTCACCGAGCTGGACGGGATTGAGGAACTGAGAGGAGTCGTGGTCCTGGCGGCAACGAACCGGCTGGACATGGTGGACCCGGCCCTCCTCCGTCCGGGACGCTTCGACTCCCTCATCGAGATCCCAATGCCGGACGAGGGCGGGCGGCTTGAGATCTTCCGAGTGCACACGCGCGGTAAGCCGCTCGCCAAGGATGTGAATCTGACTGTCCTCGCCAGGGACGGCCAAGGCCTGGTCGGCGCCGACATCGAGGCCATCTGCCGGAAGGCCGCCATGATGGCCATCCGGGAGTACCTGGAGGCTTGCCCCTGGGGGAGCGATCCGGGCTTTCAGGGATACGCTGTGAGAATGGGTCATCTGGTGGAGGCCCTGAAGTCCCTGGCGAAAGGAGGAGCGCCGTGAGAGGGAGGATCCTGGTGGTAGATGACGAGGAGGACTTCTGCTGGCTCCTAACCCAGCGCCTGACGCGGGAGGGGTTTAAGGTCGCGGCGGCCACGAGTGGCCGAAAGGCCCTGGCCCTCGTTGAGCGGGAGCCTCCAGACCTCATCATCCTGGACCTGGCCATGCCCGGGATGGATGGACTTGAAACCCTCAGGCGGATCAGGGAGCGAGGTGTGACAGCCAAGGCCGTTGTTCTCACGTCGTACGGGACGGCCCAGCGGGCGCGGGAGGCGATGGCCCTCGGCGTGAGCGAGTTTCTCAGCAAGCCCTTCGACCTAGACCGGCTGCTCAGGATCGTAACCCCGGAGGTGGAAGGCGGAACCCGGCGGCTAGCGGGATGAGGCGGCTCATCTATGTGCCCATCATCCATACGATGGTGGACATGGGGTCTAAGGCGGAGGCCCTGAGGCGGGAGTACATCAACGTGTTCGGGGCCGAGCGGTGGGCGCTCAGCCGCAAGGTCATCGAGGAGGTCTGGGAGGGGGTCCGGCTAAAGCTCCTGGCCCTCACCCTCCCCTGGGAGCGGGTCAGAATCTACCAGGACGGCCTCCCGGTTTCGGGAAAGGAGCTGGAGATCGCCAGCGAGGTGGCCGCCCAGGGGAGCAAGAACTACGAGATCGTCATGGAGCTGGTCCGGAGAGGTGCGAGGCTGATGGGGACGGAGTCACCCGAGCTGCTGATTCGGGAGTACACCCACATCAAGCGGATCGCCGAGGCGCGGACCGACGCCGAGCGGGAAGAAGCCAAGCGGCGCTACGCAGCCGAGAGCGCTGAGATCCTGAAGCAGCGGGACAGCTTCATCGCCCAGCGGATCGCCGAGACCCTGGAGGAAGGGGAGGTGGGCCTCCTCTTCCTGGGGATGGTGCACGAGGTGGACCGGCTCCTGCCCGAGGGAATCCAGGTGGGATATCTCATCGACCGGCTCCCCCTGTGGGATGCGGAGGAGCGCTGATGGCCGCTAAATCCGGCTGGTATCTCTACGCCATCCTCTCCCACGAAGACGTGCCACCGATGGCGGGGATCGATGGGCAATCGCCCCTGAGCCTCATCGCTGAGGAAGGAATGGCGGCCCTGGCGAGCCCGGTCCTCCTGGCCGAGTTTGGTGAGGAGGCGCTCCGCCGGAACCTGGAAGATCTGCGCTGGCTCGAGGAGAAAGTGTGCCTCCACGAGTCCATCGTGGAAGCGGCCCTGGCCAAGGGCCCCGTCCTCCCCATGAAGTTCGGCACCATCTTTCTCAACGCGGAGCGGATCCAGGCAGTCCTCAGGAGGAACGCTCGGCGCATCCGGGAAGCCCTGGAGTTCCTGAGCGACAAGGTCGAGTGGGGAGTCAAGGGGTTGGCGAGCCCGGCGGCCCTCCGCGCCTCCGTGCTCCGCAACGATGCGGCGCTCCTTGCCATGTCTGGTGAAGCGGGCAGGAAACCGCCTGGCCAGGCCTTTTTCCTCAGGAGAAAAATCAAGGAGAGCGTCTCGGCGAAATCTCTGGAACGTGAGGAGGTGCTGTCGCGTGAATTCCTGGGGGCGATCCAGACGACCGCCGTAGATCTGGCGGCGCATCCTCCGCTTGTTCCCGAAGCCCCACGGGGAGATCGGATTGTCCTCAACCTGGCCTGTCTCGTGAGGCGCGAGGGAGTGGAGGCCTTCCTCGCTGTGGTGGAGCAGTGGAACCGGGGGCATACAGAAGAAGGCTTCCGGCTCGTCACTTCAGGCCCCTGGCCGCCTTACCACTTTGTCTCGAGGCTTGACGATGAGGGATAACGGCGGGCCCGCCTACAGTCGGGAGCGGCAGATCACGCTCCTCGAGACGCTCGACCGCCTCCTCAACCGCGGGGTCGTGGTCGCTGGCGATATGACCCTCTCTGTGGCCAATGTAGACCTGATCTACCTGGGTCTCCGGCTCCTCGTTTCCTCCGTGGAAACCGCCAGACTACTCGGAGGGGGGCAACGCCCCCCATCCGAACCACCCCCCGAGGAAGGGTTGCGCGAGCAAAGCTCGCGCTCGACCAGGCGACCCAACAATCACTGCAATGATCGAACATCACTCGGAAACACTTCTGGGACAGAGGGCGTTCGGGGCAACGGCGAGTGAGCCATGGACGGGCTCTATCTCTACGGGATTGTCAGCTTCCCTCCGCCGCTGTTGCAGCAGCTCCGAGGCCTCGGGGAGAGTCCTGTGTTTCTCGTGCCCCATCAAGACTTGGCCGCTGTCGTGAGCCGGTCACCGCTCAGCCCCTGGCCCGTGGACGAGGCCCACCTGACCCTCCACGAGACGGTAGTGGAGGAAGTGATGGCCGCCCGCCCCATCCTTCCCATTCGCTTCAACACCTTCCTCCGAATCAAGGAGGCGGTCATCGCGCTCCTCGACGAACGGGCTCAAGCGTTCCGTTCAACGCTTGAGCGAGTGGAGGGGAAGGTGGAAATGGGGCTCCGGGTCCTCTGGGAGGTGCCCGGAGAAGCTCACGCCCCGGTGGATCGCGAGACCAAGTTCGGAGGGCCCGGGACGGAATACCTCTCCCGGAGGCTCAGGGACGAGGAGCGGCAGGCCGGGCTCCGGGCGGCGGGCGAGCGGATGATGCGGGACGTTCACGCGCTCTTCCAATCCCTGGCTGTGGAGAGCTGGCTCCAGCGGCTCCCCACAGACCGATTGCTCTTCACTGGGGCCTATCTCGTGGAGCGGTATCGGGTGAACACCTTCCGGGAAGGAGTGGCGAAGGCTCGGCAGGAGTTTTCCCACCTTAGCTTCCTCCTCACCGGCCCCTGGCCTCCCTACCACTTCGTCAATGGAGCCCATGATGCAACCGAAGACACTCTCGGTGCCTGAGGAGAGTTCCCTGGCCGAGTTTGAGGGGGAGCTGGAGCGGCTCACGGAGGCCCTGCCGCGGCGGATCAACTCCGACCCCGAGAAGGTTGAGCAGGGGCTGGCCAAGCTGGTGCTGACCCTCATCGAGCTGCTGCGGCAGCTCCTCGAGAAGCAGGCCGTCCGGCGGATCGAGGCGGGTTCCCTCACCCCTGAGGAGATCGAGCGGATGGGGGTGACCTTCCTCCGGCTGGAGGAGAAGATGGTGGAGCTCCGGGCCCTCTTCGGCCTCACCGAAGAGGACCTCAACCTGTCTCTCGGGCCGCTCGGGGACCTGCTGTGATGGAGCCAACCCCGCTCCCGACGGGCGCCGCGAGGAAAGAAGAGATCACCAC
>JACQRS010000308.1 GCA_016206385.1 Candidatus Rokuibacteriota bacterium
ACGTGGGACCACCTGCCCCCCGACAAGCGCCCGGAGCGCGGGCTTCTGAGGCTCAGGAAAGAGCTGGACCTCTACGCCAACCTCCGCCCCGCCAGGTGCTTCGCCATGCTGGTGGATGCCTCCCCGCTCAAGCGGTCCGTGGTGGACGGCACTGACCTCATGGTGGTCCGCGAGCTGACGGGGGGCCTCTACTTTGGCGAGCCCCGCGGGATGGAGCGGATGGCCGACGGGAGCCAGCGCGCGGTCAACACGATGGTCTACACCTCCCGCGAGATCGAGCGCGTGGTCCGGGTCGCCTTCGATGTGGCCAGGAAACGCCGAAAGCGGCTGACCTCGGTGGACAAGGCCAACGTGCTGGTGGTCTCCCAGCTCTGGCGGGAGGTGGTGAACGAGGTGGCCCGGGAGTTCCCCGATGTGGAGGTCGAGCACGACCTGGTGGACAACTGCGCCATGGCGCTGATTCACCGGCCCACCCACTTCGACACGATTGTGACCGAGAACACCTTCGGTGATATCCTCTCCGACGAGGCGGCGATCCTCGCCGGGTCCATGGGGATGCTGCCCTCGGCGTCGCTCGGGGGCAGGACGGCGCTCTACGAGCCGGTACACGGCACGGCGCCTGACATCGCCGGAAAAGGGGTTGCGAATCCGATCGCCGCCATTCTCTCGGCAGCCATGCTCCTCCGCTACTCGCTCGACCTCGCTGCCGAGGCTGAGCGGATCGAGACTGCGGTGCTCCGGGTGCTGGAGAAGGGCTACCGGACGGCTGATATCTTCCAGGAAGGAACCACTCGCGTCGGGACCGTCGAGATGGGGGACCTCACCGCCCGGGAGCTGGACGCCCTGTACAGTTAAGAGCCAACGTCATGGGCGCAGGGTATGTGATCGCGATCGTGGGAGCCACGGGCGCCGTCGGGCAGACCATGCTCCGGGTCCTGGAAGAGCGGAGCTTCCCCGTCAAGGAGCTGCGGCTCCTGGCGTCGGAGCGCTCTGAAGGGAAGCGCCTGCCCTTCAGGGGAGACCCCCTTCGGGTGGAACGGCTGACCCACGACTCCTTCCGGGGGGTCGAGATCGCCCTCTTCTCTGCGGGCCGCGACCGCTCCAGGGAGTTCGCGCCCGCAGCGGTGAAGGCCGGCTCCGTTGTCATCGACAACAGCAGCGCGTTTCGGATGGAGCCTTCCGTCCCCCTGGTGGTTCCGGAGATCAACCCCCATGCCGTGAAGGACCACCAGGGGATCATCGCCAACCCCAACTGCACCGCGATTGTGATGGTGATGGCGCTGAAGCCCATCCATGATTACGCCCGGATTCTCCGGGTGGTGGCCACCAGCTACCAGGCGGTCTCGGGCGCCGGCGCCGCCGCGGTGGAAGAGCTGCGCTCCCAGACGCTGGCCTGGGCCAAGGGGGAGCCGATGGAGGCGCGGGTGTTCCCCCATCGGATCGCCTTTAACGTGCTTCCCCACATCGACGGGTTCCTCGAGACCGGCTACACGAGGGAGGAGATGAAGCTGATCCACGAGACCCGGAAGATCCTCGGCGACGAGACGATCCGGATCTCTCCCACCACCGTGCGGGTTCCGGTCTTCACCGCTCACTCGGTGGCTGTCAACGTAGAGACCGAGCGCAAGGTCTCCGCGGCCGAGGCCCGGGAGCTGTTTTCGGCATTCCCGGGCCTCCGGCTCTGGGACGACCCGGCCAAGAACCGCTACCCCATGCCGGTGCTCGTGGAGGGGCAGGACGACTGCTTCGTGGGCCGGATCCGGGAGGATCTCTCGCTCCCGAACGGGCTCAACTTCTGGGTGGTTGGAGATCAGCTCCGCAAGGGCGCCGCGACCAACGCGGTCCAGATCGCCGAGCTCCTGACCCGCTAGGGGCTCTCGCTGCGTTCCATCCACACCCTCCGCCTCACCCTCGCCTACGACGGCACGCGCCATCACGGCTGGCAGGTTCAACCGGCAGTCCCCACGGTCCAGGGGCTTCTCAGAGACGCCCTGGCGCAGATCCTCAGGGAGCCGGTGAAGGTCGTCGGGGCCAGCCGGACCGATGCCGGTGTTCACGCCCTGGGGCAGGTCGCCTCCTTCAGCACGACCACTTCGCTCTCGCTCCCGGCGATCCGCTCCGGTGTGAACGCCCTCCTTCCCGCTGATATCCGGGTGCTGGAGGTGGCCGAGGTGCCGTCCGGTTTTGACGCCCGCCGCTCGGCCCGCTCAAAGCGCTACGCCTACCTGATCGACAACGGGCCGGTGTCAAACCCTCTGCTCCGCCGTTATGCCTGGCATGTGCCCCAGCCCCTCGATCCGGACGCGATGGCGGCCGGACTCCGCCAGCTCAGAGGCAAGCACGACTTCTCGGCGTTCTGCGCCGCGGCGGGCAGGGTGCGGACCCCGACCTGCACGATTCATTCGGCCAAGCTCAGGTCGCGCCGGGGTCTGATCGCTGTCCTGCTCTCAGCGGACAGCTTCCTCCACCACATGGTGCGCAATATCCTGGGGAGCCTCGTGGAGGTCGGCCGCGGGATTCACCGACCGGAGTGGATCGCTGAGCTTCTGTCGGGACGCGACAGGACGCGCGCCGGTCCCACGGCACCGCCCCACGGGCTCACGCTCCTCCGGGTGTCCTACTCGCTTGTCCGGCGCTCGCCGGCGACCTAGAATGG
>JACQRS010000309.1 GCA_016206385.1 Candidatus Rokuibacteriota bacterium
GGAACGGAGCGGCGCCGGCCCGGGTCGAGTCTATGCCGTCACCTACCTGGCCACGGACCTCTCGGGAAATGCCAGCACCGCCACCGCCGAGGTGGTCGTCCCCCACGACAGGGACGGATTGACCGAGCCGCTCCTGATCGGGATCGAGCAGAGCGACAGGGGCACGGTCGTCCGATGGAACGAGGTCCCGGGGGGGCGCTTCTACAACGTGATACGCGGCGAGCTGGGGTCGGTCCGGGACCAGAACGGGGCCTTCCACCTGGGCCCAGTCAGCTGCCTCGGATCGACGATCACGGGGACGAGCACCTTTGGGTTCGAGGATCCCGCCCTGCCGCCGTCCGGCGAGGCGTTCTTCTACCTGGTCGAGTACAACGACGGGCTCGCCAGTGGCTATGGAACGGCGAGCGCGGCCAAGGAGAGATTCGTTCCGCCCGGACAGGGCTGCCCCTGAGCCCTGGGGATTCCGGCCGCGGCCTGCAACTGAGATGACCTCCAGGAGAAGAGCGGCGCCTTACCATCCACGATTGGCGGAGATCGAACGCGAGACGCGATAAATTTTGGCACCCCTGGTGATCGAATTGTTCGTGCCCGCTGATGGTTAGAACCCGGGGTGTTCGTGTCGATAACCGGCCTCGTCCGGACCTGAGTGCTCTTGAGTGGTCGAACAATCCCGGGGTCGAACCGGCTGTGGTAGCCGCCGCCCTCGATCACCCTTGACACTGACCAACTTATATGGTCATATGACCAGTCATGTTAGTCGCGCGTTCGTCCCCGTTCGGCGGCAAAACCCGCACGCGTGTGCTCCTGGCCCTTGGTCTGCTCTCCGAGAGCTACCCCAGAGAGCTTGCGAGAGTTCTGGATGCCTCTCTGTACGGAGTTCAGGAGGCGCTCAAGGGGTTGGAGGTGGACGGGATCGTCTCGGGAAGGAATGCCGGACGAACCCGTCTCTTCAGGCTGAATCCACTTTATTTCGCGTCTGAAGAGCTGCGACGCTACCTGCTCCGTCTCGTGGAACCGGAAGTGGAGCTGAAGAAGCGCGTGGAGGACCTTCGGCGCAGACCCAGACGCACCGGCAAGCCCCTGTGAAACTCAGCAAGCGATCTCGTCTTGCCGACGTGGCACGCTGCGTCGCCATAGCCCTTCAATCGGCGGGCATTCGTGCGGTTCTGACCGGCGGTGCCTGCGCGAGTCTTTATAGTCGAGGAGGTTACAAGTCGTCGGACCTCGACTTCGTGATCCAGAACGCCGTGTCCGAGGCGCAATTGGACGATGCGATGGCCGGCGCAGGCTTCAGGCGCGTGGGCAATCAGTACGAACATCCAGATGCACCGTTCTTCGTCGAATTCCCGGCGGGGCCGCTCGGGATCGGTCACGATCTGCACATCCACCCGGTCAAGTACCCGATCAGGAGAACCGTCATCTGTGCTTTGTCCGCGACAGACTCCTGCCGCGATCGCCTGGCCGCCTTCTACCA
This sequence comes from Candidatus Rokuibacteriota bacterium, assembly GCA_016206385.1. Classification (GTDB taxonomy): domain Bacteria; phylum Methylomirabilota; class Methylomirabilia; order Rokubacteriales; family CSP1-6; genus JACQWB01. Next base: position 1,475 of record JACQRS010000309.1, read on the forward strand.
TTGGAACGACCGTCAGGCGCTGAGGGCCGCTGTCGCCATAGCCCGCCGACATCGAGTGGATCTGCAATGCATTCGCCGCTGGAGCGCGCGAGAGGGCGCCCTTGCGAAACATGCGGAATTCATGGCTGAGCTGAGGCGCGGAACGGTTCGGGTGCGCTCGGGACGTCGTTCGAGGTGAGCAGCCGGCGGCTCACCGTCGAGCCGGGGCGCGCCGATCCAAGAAGAAATGAGTTGTGGCTCCCCACGTGGGACCCGAACCCGCAACCCTCCGGTCAACAGGGGCTGGGACGGCCGGGACGAGCGGGGGCCGGCCTCGTTCACCGGGGGCCGGCGCCCGCCTCCTCTTTTGCGATCCCCTCAGGGGCGGCCCCGGTCGGCCCTTCCGACGATGAAGGTGGTGCCGGCTCCTCCTGCCCGACCGCAGCCTCGGCCTTCTGGGCCAGCGCCGCCAGCGTCTTCTCGGCGATCGATCCGCGCAGGTTGACTGTTGTCCCGCTCTGCTCGATGGAGATCCCGTCGAGCAGCTCCAGCCACATGGCGCCCCCTTCCCGGCTGGCGCCCATCCGCCCCAGCGCGATGAGGCCGCGCGCC
>JACQRS010000279.1 GCA_016206385.1 Candidatus Rokuibacteriota bacterium
CTGGTGATCAGGTCGAACCGGTCCTCGGTGTTCTCCAGGTAGGCCCGCGCGTCCTCGTGGCGCAGATCGGTGCGGGGATCGTCGAAGGCCCCCTGGTGCATCTCGGGCAGGTGGCGCTTGCAGGCCTCCACCACCTCCGCGTCGATGTCAACCATGACGGCGCGGGTGACGGACCGGTAGCGGAGGATTTCCCGGAGCGTCGCGCCCTCCCCGCCCCCGATCACGAGAGCCCCGGCGGGAGCCGGGTGGACCAGGAGGCCGGGATGAACGAGAGCCTCGTGGTAGATGAACTCGTCAGCCTGACTCGACTGGATCCGCCCGTCCAGGACCAGGCACTTGCCGTAGGACGCGGTCTCCAGGATCTCCATCTGCTGAAACTTGGTCTGGGCCAGGACGTGGGTGCGGAGGACGGCGTGCATGTGCCCCTCGACCGGGGTGGTCGACTCGAAAAACCACTTGTAACTCTGGGGGGTGATCACGAGCGGAGGACCGCGGGCTTGTGCGCCAGGGCGAGGGTACTCCGGACCAGGACCCCCCGCCGTAGCTCGATGACGGAGGTGCGCTCGGCCCCGAACTGATCGACCAGGTAGGAGGCTGCCTTTTCGGGCTGGAGCAGGGTGCCGCAGGAGAAGATGTCCACCGCGGCGTAGCGATGCTCCGGCCACGTGTGGATCGACAGGTGCGACTCGGCGATGACTACGACCCCGCTGATGCCAAACGGGTTGAACTCGTGAAAGACCACGTCGACGATGGTGGCTCGCGCGCGTCGAGCGGCCTCCACGAGTGCGGTCTTCACGGCGTCCAGGTCGTTGAGCAGCTCGGCATCGCAGTCAAACAACTCGAGAAGCAGGTGTCGTCCGAGAGCTCGCAATCTGATCAGCCTCCTTTCTCTCCTCCCTCCTGAGCGTCAGACAGATTTTTGGTCACTCTAGAGCCGCGATTTTTGAAATGCAAGAAAAAAATGCAGGTTGGCGCCGCCGGTCCGACAAAAATTTTCTTGCATTCAGCCCCCGAGCCGTTAAGATGCTCGTAAAAATTTGCTGAGGGCCACCGAGCCCGAAGGAGGGGACCAGGAGGGTCGAATGCTCGACAAAAAAGTCACCAAGGCCGCACCAACGGCTGGGCACGCGGAGGGTTCAACGCCCCTCAATGCCTTCGACAACGCGCTCCTCGCCGCCGGCATCGGCAACATCAACCTGGTGAAGGTGTCCAGCATCATCCCCCCCGAGGCAGACGTCGTCCCGCTCCCTCGGATCAAGCCCGGTTCTCTCGTCCCCACCGCCTACGCCACGATCACCGGCCGGGTTCCCGGCGAGGTGATCTCAGCGGCGGTCGGCTACGCCCTTCCCCACGACCGCGCCAAGAACGGGGTGATCATGGAGTATCACGACAAGGTTCCCAGGGTCGAGGCCGAGCGGGTCATCCGCCAGATGCTCGCCGAGGCCTTCCGGGTCCGGGGGGAGACCGTTCGGGAGCTGGCCGTCGTTGCCGCGGAGCACCGGGTGGAGCGGATCGGCTGCGCCGTGGCAGCAATAGCCCTCCTCACCGAGGAAGACATCGTCTGAAGGCGGCCTCGCCCCGCTTCATCGCCTGCGACCGGGAGCCCGGGGAAGCCCGGGTTCTCTTCGTCGGCATCCCCTTCGAGGGGAGCGTCAACCTCAGGAAGGGCGCCCACCGCGGGCCCCAAGACCTCCGCCTCGCCTCAGACTCCATCGAGACCTACTCCGCCGTTCTCGGACGGGACTTGACGGACCTGGCCCTGGCCGACGTGGGCGACTGCGAGCTTCCGGCCAGCGCTTCCCCCCGCGAGGCGCTGGCCAAGGCCCGGGATGAGATCCGCGCTGTCTGGACCCCGGAATCGCGCCTGGTCATGCTCGGCGGCGACCACACCGCCACGCTCCCCGTCATTGAGGTCATGGCCCAGGCGTATCCGGACCTCCGGGTCCTCCACCTGGATGCCCACCCCGACACCCGGGAGGAGTTCCTCGGCGAGCGCTACTGCTACGCCTCCGTCATGCGGCGGGTGATGGAGGTGATCGACGAGGAGCGGGTCTACCAGGTCGGCATGCGCACGGGCTCCCGGGAGGAGCTCGAGCGCCGGCTCCCCAACTTCTTTCCGGTCACGGAGATCCCTCCCCAGGATGCGGTCTGGCGGATCCTTCCCGGACTCAGGAGCTGCCCGCTCTACGTGACTCTCGACATCGACGTGCTGGACCCGGCGGAGGCGCCGGGCACGGGCTCACCGGAGCCGGGCGGGCTCCGGGTGCCTGAGCTGATCGATCTCCTCCGGCTGCTCGCCGAGTGCCCCGTGGTCGGGATGGACCTGGTGGAGGTGGCCCATGCCCACGACCCCTCGGGGCGGACCGGCATCGCGGGCTCCTGGGTCCTCCGGGAGGCGATCCTGACCTGGTGGGGGAAGTAACGGCGAGGAAGACCCGTATGCGGGCCGGCGCCTCCTACACCGCCCCGAAGTACTACGAGATCGCCTTCAACGTCTTCCGCAAGAAGGAGTGTGATTTCCTCGAAGCCTGCTTCAAGAAGCATGCGACCGGGCCCGTGCGACGCGTGCTGGACATCGCCTGCGGCACCGGGCCGCACCTCCTCCGGCTGGCCGCGCGCGGGTACGAGATGACCGGGCTCGACCTCTCCACCGAAAACCTCGCCTATGTCCGGAACCGGGCCGAGAAGAGTGGCCTGAAAGTCGAGCTGGCCCAGGCCGACATGACCGACTTCGACCTCGGGGCGCCGTTCGACGCGGCCATGTGTCTCCAGGACTCCCAGGGCCACCTGCTCACCAACGAGGCCATCCTGAGCCACCTGCGGGCTGCGGCCCGCGCGGTCAGGCCCGGCGGCCTCTACATCTTTGACCGGATGATCCCGAACAACTGGGCCCGCCCGGCGACCCAGTGGAGCTGGACCCGCCGGCAAGGGCGCACCACGGTCCGGACGATCTTCCGCACCATGCTCGACATCGACGAGGTGAGCCAGGTGTGCCGTGAGGAAATCATCCTCGAGGTCCGGGAGGGCCGGAGACGGACGATCATCCGCCAGCGCTATCGGACCCGGGTCGTCTTTCCCCAGGAGCTCCGGGCGCTGGTCCAGCTCAACGGGCAGTTCGAGCTGCTCGCGTGGCACCCGAACTTTCATCTCCACCGCCGGCTGGAGGACACCAAGCATCCCCTGATGATCATCGCCGTCCTCCGCCGCGTCTAACTCGGAGGGGGCCTCGACGGCCCCCTCCGAAGCCTCCCCCCAGAGGTTGCGCGGGCCAAGCCCGCGCTCGAAAATGCACGAGATCGTGCCCGGCTCTTGACCCGGGCGACTGATTTCAAAGCGGGGGCGACGTGTGGCGAAGCTGATCCTCCAGCGCGGCCGGGAGGGCCGGGTCCTGGCCGGCCACCCCTGGATCTACCGGGGCCAGGTGGCGGAGATCGTGGGCGACTGGCGGGCCGACGAGGCAATCACCGTCCTGGACAGCGACGGCCAGCTTGTCGGCCGCGGCTTCTACAACCCCCGCCCCTCGCTCTGCTGCCGCCTCCTGACCCGCCAGGACGAGCCGCTGGACCGGGCCTTCTTCCGGCGCCGGATCGAGGCGGCGCTGGCCTACCGGCGCCAGACGGGGCTCGCGGGGCCGGCCTTCCGCTGGGTCTGGAGCGAGGCAGACGACCTGGCGGGTCTCGTGGTGGACCGCTACGGTCCTGTCGCGGTGCTCCAGTGCCTGACGCTTGGAATGAGCTTCATCCGCCCCTGGCTCCTCGAGGCGGTGAAGGAGCTGGGCGGCGTTGAACACACCTATCTCCGCGACGACCCCACGGCGGCCCGGCTCGAAGGCTTCGAGCCGGAACTCCGCTGGGCCGACGTGCCGGGACCGGCCGAGGTGCAGATCACAGAGGACCCCTGCCGCTTCCTCGTGCCGATCGAGCGCGGCCAGAAGACCGGCTTTTATCTGGACCAGCGGGAAAACCGGGCGCGCGTGGCGACCTACGCGAGGGGGAGGCGGCTCCTGGACGCGTTCGCTTACGCCGGCGCGTTCGCCGGCCACGCCCTCGTGGCCGGCGCCGCCGCGGCTGTCTGCCTCGACTCCTCAGCCGAGGCCATGGCCCTCGCCCGGCGCACGCTGGATCTCAACGGGGTTGCCGCCAGGGCCGACTGCCGGGAGGTCAACGCCTTCGACGAGCTCCGACGGCTCGAGCGGGCGGGAGAACGGTTCGGGCTGGTTGTCCTCGACCCGCCGCCCTTTACCAGGCGGAAGGACGCGTTGGAGGCGGCAGCGCGAGGCTACAAAGAGATCAACCTGAGGGGACTCAGGCTGCTCGAGCCGGGGGGGATCCTGGCGACCTTCACCTGCTCCTACCACGTGAGCCAAGCGCTCTTTGAGGATATCTGCCAGGCGGCAGCCGCTGACGCGGGGGTAAGCGTGCGAGTGCTCGCCGCCCTGACACAGGCGCGCGACCACCCGGTTCTCCTGACCGTGCCCGAAACCCGCTACCTCAAGGGCCTCCTCCTCGAGCGCGTGTAGAGCCCGCCCAGCCTGTGGCGCAAGCGAGCCATGCCGGGAGGCGGTCGGGGACCCGTCGTGAGCGAGCGGGGAAAGGGAAGCCGGACCGCACACCCCGCCGAAAGACGGGCAATGGTGAAGAAGCATAAGAGCACCACCGGTGATCAGGCGCAACGGAAGCGAGTCCGGAGGGGCATCCCCGCCCCGCGAGTCACTGACGGGTGACCGCCGAAGGCCGGCGAGCGAGCGCCGGAGGCTCGGCGGGTCAAGACCGCTGGGTGCGGCTCACCCAGTCGTAGACAAGGTTCAGGGCCTGCTCGAGCTTGGAGGGGTCCTTGCCGCCAGCCTGAGCCAGCTCGGGTCTACCGCCTCCGCTTCCCCCGACGACCCGCGCGATCTCCTGGATGAGCTTCCCCGCGTGGAAGCGGGAGGTCAGGTCTTTGGTCACCGCTGTGACCAGGCTCACCTTGCCGTCCGTCACACTGCCGAGGCAGATGATGCCCGACCCGAGCCGCTCGCGCACCGAGTCGGTGACGGCGCGGAGCCCTTCGGCGTCGAGGCCGTCCAGTCGCGCCGCCACCACCGTCACATCCCCGATCTGCCGGGCACCCTGGAGGATCTCCTGGGCCCGCGTCCGGGCCAGACGGGCCTCCAGATCGGCGAGGCGCTTGGTGAGGAGCCGCTGCTCCTCCAGGAGCTTGGCCAGCCTGCCCGGCAGCTCGAGGGGAGGGATCTTCAGGAGGTCAGCGGCCGCGCGGAGCGCTGACTCTTCCTCGCCCACGTGGGAGAGCGCCGCCCCGCCGGTCACGGCTTCGAGGCGCCGGATGCCGGCAGCCACCGCGCCTTCGGCCACGATCTTGAAGAGGCCGATCTGGCCTGTCGTGTCGAGGTGGGTGCCGCCGCAAAGCTCCACAGAGAAGTCGGCGATCCGGACGACGCGAACCCGCTGGCCGTACTTCTCACCGAAGAGGGCCAGCGCGCCGAGCCTCAGGGCCTGTTCCAGGTCGGTCCAGAAC
>JACQRS010000280.1 GCA_016206385.1 Candidatus Rokuibacteriota bacterium
CTCTGGGCCGCGCGGGTGGAACCTGGCGTTCTGCCCCCGAGGCTGTCGCCAACGGGATGCAGGTACTTCGACCCGGACCCCGACCTTCTCACGCCTGACCCCGGGAGCGATCGCTCCTCTCGGGCACCCCCGAAGTTTCTGTAGCCGGCTCTTCAGTTCCCACGCCGGGCGACTTGTCGTTCTGAGCTCGGGGGCTCTATCTCCGGGCGCTTCGACCGACTGGTCCCCGCTCGGTGGGTCCGAGTACACCCTGACGATCAATGGAGGACGGAGGAGTCCATGACGAAGCGAGTGTTCGTAGTCCTTGCCGTTCTCGTGTTTCTTGGCGGCGGCCTCACGCTCGTAGCCGCGGCGCACGAAACCAGGGAAGCGGAGCGCGCCGCTTCCGACGGGATGATGGGGCGGATGATGGGGTCCCGCATGGGCATGATGGGCAGGGACCCGATGATGAGCCACATGGCCGGGATGGCCGTGAGGTCCGGCCATGGCTCCGCCGAGCGGCCCTGGCTGAGCATGGCCCTTCACCACCGGGAACGGCTCGGCCTGTCTCCCGATCAGACGAAGACGCTCGAGTCCCTTCGCTCCGAGTTCGAGAAGAAGGCGATACGGCAGTCTGCGGAGATCCGGGTCGCCGAGATGGAGCTCGCAGACCTTCTCCGGACTGAGCCGGTGGATATGACGAGGGTGGAGGCCGCCCTGGGCCGGATCGAAGGCTTGCGGACCGAGCTCCGCCTGATGCGGATCAAGACCGTGGAGCAGGGCAAGGCCGTTCTCACCCCCGAGCAGCGGAAGAAGCTGGTGTCACTGAGCTCGCACCACTCGCCTCACGCCGACGCGGACATGATGGGCGGCGGTGGTCACTCGAGGTAGACGCGCGACCGAGACAAGGGTGCGAGTGCGGCCATGGAGCTCATGAGGGAGTGGTACCTTCTGCTGAGCCGGGTCAACGTCACGCTCGGCGAGCCACTGAAACAGTGGTCCGACGCGCTCAACGCGCCGATGCTCAGCGCCCTCCTGCTCGGTCTGCTGGGCGCCACGGCCCCGTGCCAGTTGACGACAAACCTCTCGGCCATCGCCTACGTGTCCCGACGACCGGGGGAGGGGCGGTCGTGGGTGGAGGCGGTCACGTACACGCTGGGCAAAGTGCTCGTCTACACGCTCGCTGGCGGCGCGATCATCGTACTGGGCCTGCAGATTCAGGCCTCGACGGTGCCCGTGGTCGTCCTGGCGCGGAAGCTGCTCGGGCCGCTCATGATCGTCATCGGCCTCGTGTTTCTCGGGCTGGTGAACCTGCGCCTCACGGTAGGGCAGCGGCTCGCCGAGGCAATCCAGCGCCGCCTGCCGGCCCGGGGCGCTTGGGGCGCCTTCCTGATGGGCGTGGTCTTCTCGTTCGCGTTCTGCCCGACACTCTTCCTCCTCTTCTTCGGCCTCACGATACCCCTGGGGCTTCGGTCTCGCGCCGGCGTCCTCATCCCGGCGCTCTTCGCCCTGGGCACTGCGCTGCCGCTCTTGGCGTACGCCGCGCTCCTGCGGTGGGGCGCCACACTGGCCGGGGGGGACATCGAGCGGCTCTCGCGGAGCCATACGGTCGTGCGACGGGTCGGGGGAGCGATCTTCATCATCGCAGGCGTCAACGACACGCTGACGTACTGGGCGCTCTGATGCGTATACGCCGGGGGGGAGCCATGGCCCTCAGCGTGGCGTGACGAGGGTCTGGGGCTGAGCCGATTCGAGACTCTACCCGTCTGAGGAGGATTTCCCGAATGCTCAAGCAGATCTGTGGCATCAGCGCCGCTCTGGCGGTCGTGGCCGCCGTTAGCGCCACCGCCGTCAGGGCCAGCGAGAAGAACTCGTTCGAGCATGTGCATGCGCTCGCGATGGACGCCCGGGGACGCGCGCTCTTCCTGGGGACGCACGCGGGCCTCTTCCACAGCGAGGACGGCGGGCGGTCATGGCAGCGCGTCGTGCTCCCGGGGAGTCACTCGCACGTCGACGTGATGGCCGTGGCCGCGGACCCGAAGGACCCGTCGACGGTCTACGCAGGGACACACGAGGCCGGCGTTTTCAAGAGCACCGACGGCGGGAAGTCGTGGCGCGCGGCCGGCGCCGGGCTCGGGGGCCCCGACGTTCACGGACTCGCCGTCGATCCCAACGCGCCGCAGAAACTGCACGCGGCGGTGCGGAACAAGGGCGAGGGAATCTATCGGACGACCGACGGCGGCGAGAGGTGGGTACGCGTGGACGACGGCCCGGGCGGAGAGGTGAAGGTGCTGGCGTCCGTGAACATCTCGACCGGGATGGGCGGGATCTTCCTCTACGCCGGGACGGCGGAGGGGCTCCAGCGCAATCCGGACTGCTTCTGAGGCTGGAAGTTGGTGGGCGGTCTGCCCACGACCACGGTGAACGGGTTCGCCGTGCACCCGACCAACCCGAAGGTCATGTACGTCGCGACGCGCCAGGGCGTCTTCCGCACCGACAACGCCGGCAGGACTTGGACGCGCGCGACGAACGGGCCCCAGGACGTCGCCGCGGTGGCGGTGAACCCGAGCAACCCGAGCGAGATCTACGCCGCGACGGTTGACGGGCAGGTCTTCCGGAGCAGCGACGGCGGTCTCCGGTGGGGAGGGCAGCGATGACAGCGGGATTGGGCCGGACCCTGGTGCCGCGAGCGTCCTCGCCGTCACTCCCGGGGCGGCGGCAGCGGGCGGCGGCGGCACCGCGAGGATTGCCGACGATCAATGGAGGAGGTGCGAACATGTCCGAGCCTCTACATGAGAGACGCCTGGCGGATATCGCGACGCCCGAAAACGGGGACACGCCTTCAGGGGCGAGGCCTGTCCCGAGCTACTGCTCGTTCTGCGGCGAGCGAGCCCGCGCTGAGGGCCCGCCGGTCGAGCGCTTCGGCGAGGTCTTCTGCTCGGTCGAGCACGCCGACGCATTCGTCCTGGAGGTGCGGAGGGCTCGAGTCCAGACGGCGGCGAGTGTCGGGGTTCCCGACGCGCAGGCCGCGCGCGAGTCGGAGTCGACGACAGCGCAACCGCGGCCAGGGGGCTGGAAGCGATACCTCACGTGGGCGGTCTGCTGCGGGACGCCGCTGCTGGCCATCGTCATCCTGGCCGGTGGCGGAGCTGCGCTGCTCGGCGCGGCCGGCGGCCTTCTTCCACTGCTGGGGCTTCTCGCGTGTCCGCTCGCGATGTTCTTCATGATGCGGGCGATGTCGAAGATGGAGCATCGCGACAACACCAAGGACCGCAGGGACGAGTGAGCGCGCAGGGTCTATGGGGCGGAAGGCACGAGCCAAGCTCGAACGGCGGATGAAGGGCGGGCAGGAACGTCGCCGCTCGACACGCCGCTGGCGAAGGCGCTGGGTGCTGAGCTTGTTGCTCGCCCTGGCTGTGATCGGCGGCGGCGCCGCGACCTGGCTCGGGACGAGACCGCCGGCGCCCGAACCCGCACCGAGATTCAATCTTCTAGCGTCCACCGGCCGCGTAGTCACACTCGATGAGTTCCTGGGAAAGCAGGAGGTGGTCCTCATTTTCTACATGGTGGCGACCTGAGGGAGTTGCCGCGTGCAGCTCGGGAGGCTGCCCTCGAGGATCGGTGAGCTGACGGCGGAAGGGGCCGCGGTGCTCGCGATCAGCATCGACACGCCGGAAGCCGCGGCCCGGTTGACCAGGGACCTGTCTCTGCCCTTCCCGATCCTCTCCGACCCTCGAATGGAGGCCATTCGCGCGTTCGGGATGAAAGGCGAAGGGATGGACATGGCCGATATGGGCTATGTGGTGGTCGACCGGCAGGGGCGCATCCGCACCCGGCAGGTCGATCGCCGGTTCGGCGAGAACGTCGGGATGATCGTACGCGCGGTACGCGACGCGAAACGCGACGCCTGAAGGGGAACGATCCATATGGAAGGGAGCGGATGGATGTCGCGGTGGTTTCGGTGGAGTCTCGCCGGTCTTGCGATCGGCGGAAGCGTGGTGCTGTTCGTCCTATTCCTGCGGAGCAGACCCAGCGCGCATACGATTCCCTTCGAGCACTGGTACGGCAACTGGGGGGCGGTCCTGCTGGCGGCAGGCGTCTTCACGGTCTTCGTGCTCGGCTTCGTGCGACCCCGCCTCCGGTCCGAGTGGCGGAACGCCGGGCTCGCCACGGCCTTCTTCATCTCGCTCTTCACCGAGATGTTCGGCATCCCGTTGACCGTCTATCTGGTCGCGCCGCTCCTCAGGCTGCCGCCCACCCTCTTCGGCCACGCGGAGAGCCATCTGTGGGCCTTCGCCATGGACCGGCTGGGGCTCCTGCCGCTCCAGTACGGGGTCCACGTCGTCATGGTTCTGAGCCTCGGGCTCATCGGGACGGGCGTGAGCCTCGTCGCGCTTGGATGGGCGACCGTATATCGCGGGCGCGATCGGCTGGTGACGGAGGGAATCTACCGATACCTCCGCCATCCGCAGTACCTGGGCCTGATCCTGGTCGTCGTCGCGTTCAACATCCAGTGGCCGACCCTTCCCACGCTCGTGATGGCCCCCGTGCTGATCGTCATGTACACGCGCCTGGCGGGACGAGAGGACCGGGAGTTGGCGGCGCGCTTCGGCGAGGCGTTTCAGGAATATGCGGCCCGGACGCCGGCGTTCATACCGTGGAGAAGCACTGGACCAGCCGAGGGGCCTGATCGGGCAAGAGTAGGCCTTTGGCCTCGAAGACCCTGAAGCGGTCGCGCCACTGGAGCGCGAGGACCCGGTGACCACGCCCGGTCCTCATCAAGATCAAATCCGCTCGCCGGTGAGCCCAGGATCGAGCTTCTCCATTCGGCCAGGGGTGTTGAGGGGGTCTGCCAATGAGACGGCTGCTGAGCCTCGTCGCCTGCCTTGTCGTCGTGCTCTCGACCACGATCAGCCGGGCGACCGAGCTGCCGGAGGCGCCAGCCGAACAGCTCGGCCTCTCGTCGACCCGACTCGCGCGGATCGGCCAGGCGTTTCGGAGCGAGATCGACAAGGGGAAACTGCCCGGCGCAGTCATGCTCGTCGCCCGAAAGGGGCGCGTCGTCTATTTCGAGAGCGTGGGGCGCCGGGATCCGGCGACCGAAGACCCGATGACGAAGGACGCCATCTTCCGCATCTACTCGATGACGAAGCCCCTCGCCTCGGTGGGCGCGATGATCCTGATGGAGGAAGGCCGACTGCTCCTCACCGACCCGGTGTCCCAGTACCTGCCGCCCCTCGCGAACCTCCAGGTCAGCGTGCCGAAGCTCGACCCTGGGACCGGGAAGCTAACCTACACGCTTGTACCGACCGAGCGCGAGATGACGATCCAGGACCTGCTACGGCACACCTCCGGCCTCGTCTACGGCGAGCTGACGGGTCAGGCGCAGGTGGACGCTGCCTACGCCAGGGCCGGTCTGGCCCCGCTGAAGGCCCTCCTGGCGCTCAGTCCCGAGGAGCAGGTCGAGCGACTCGCGAAGGTGCCGCTCGCGCATCAGCCTGGGCGCGTCTGGGAATATAGCGTATCCACGGACGTCCTGGGCCGCGTTGTCGAGGCGGTCTCGGGCACGACGCTCAGCCGCTTCCTCGAAGAGCGCCTTTTCGCGCCACTCAAGATGACGGACTCCGGGTTCTACGTGCCGCCGGACAAGCGCCGGCGTCTGGCCGAGCCGTTCGCGACCGATCCGGCGACCGGCAACCCGAGCGACCTCATCGACGTGACGTCGCCGCCGCGGAACGACTCGGGAGGCGCGGGCGCCGTCTCGACCGCCGCCGACTACCTGCGCTTCGCCCAGATGCTGCTCAACGGTGGCCAGCTCGACGGCCAGCGCGTGCTGAGCCGGACCACCGTGCGCCTGATGGCGTCGGACCACCTCGGCCTGATTGCCGACGCCGGGCCTACGCCCGGCGAGCTCTTGCTCGGGACGCCCGGCTATACCTTCGGGCTGGGCTTCGCCGTGCGCCTACAACCCGGGCTCGCCGGCCTGCCAGGCTCCGCCGGCGAGTACATGTGGGCGGGCTATGCCGGCACCTACTTCTGGGTCGACCCCCACGAGGAGCTGATCGGCCTCCTGATGACGCAGGCCCCGGGGCCGGCGCGGCGTTACTACCGGAAGCTGTTCAAGGAGCTCGTGTATCAAGCGCTCGTCGATTGAGCGTGTGTCTCTCGTTCCGCAGAACGGGCGGCATCGGCCATTTCGCGTGGGCAGCACCACCGCCGGTCAGCTCGGAGTTCGCAACGAGGGTGCTCGCGCAATCTCGCAGCGTCAAAGTCAGTTGTGAGTTCCGACGGCCCCGCCGCCACCGGCGAGCGTCGGAGAGTCGGTGGGGCGACTGTCGGCGGAGCCC
>JACQRS010000278.1 GCA_016206385.1 Candidatus Rokuibacteriota bacterium
GGAGCGGGGCCGGGAAGAGGTCCACCCGACGTCGAAGCGCCGCGTGGACCGCCAGACCTACCAGGAGCACGATCGCGGCAAAGATCAGCTTCTCCATGGTTCACCCTCCTTCTTCCTTCCGAACGACATCGTCGAAACCACGCTTGCCTTCATCGGTAGCAGTCGGGGGGCTGCTTGACGGTCTGCCAGAAGGCAGGGTCGTGGCTGGGGAAGATCCGGCCGTTCACGAGGCGCGCGACGGTCTTGAGCCGCTTGATCGCGTGAAGCGCTCGAGTGGGATCCCACACCACGCCGGGAACCCGTTCCAGCTCGATGTGCTCCTGCCAGTAGCAGCAGTCCCCGGCCAGGATGATGGGGCCGGACTCCGGTAGCTCCACCAGGAGCGACTGGTGGCCGGGCGTGTGGCCGTCGCTCCGGAGCACGGTCACGCCGGGGACCAGCTCCAGATCCCCCTCGATGAGTCGCCAGCGGTAGCCGGGCAGGTCGAAGTTCTTCCGGTAGTAGAAGGAGGCGAAGAAGGAGGCCGGGTAGTGGGCGTAGGCGTACTCGTCCTGCTGGACGACGAGCTCGGACTTGGGAAAGAGCGAAGCACCCCCGGCATGGTCGAAGTGCAGGTGCGAGATGACCACCATGTCCACGGTGCCGGGCTCGATCCCGACGGAGTCCAGGCGATGGACCAGGAGGTCCGCATCCGTGAAGCTGGCCAGGGGATCGTTCCGGAGGAGACCGGGGACCGCGCGGGGGGCGAAGCCGGTGTCGAACAGGATGGTGGCATCCGAGGCTCTCACCAGATAGCACGCAACCGGGATCTGAACGCGCTCGCTCGAGCGCTCGCCGTAGAAGAGGCCGCTCCGCTCGAAGCCGATGAAGCCGTTCTGGAGCGCGTACAGCGCCTGAACCGCCATGGCGCGAATTATGGCACACGGGCTCGCGCTTGCCAACCGCGCCTGGCGCCACCGGTCGCGTCAGGGCTTGAGGTGGCGCGCGAAGAACTCCTCGACCTGCCGGCGCGCATTCGCAGCGGCAGCGGCGTTGTAGCCGACCGTCGCGCCGCAGCAGCCGCCTGGCCGGTTGCGGTTCTCGACGTTGGGAAGCACCCCGGGGCGCTGCCTCTCGACGTCGAAGTAGTGGTACACGCCTGGATAGGTGACGATCGAGGCGTCGGCTCCGCGGGCGCGCATCGCCTTGACCATCTGGACACACTCGGAAGCCAGGGTCCAGTCGTCGGCCTCGCCGATCAGCACGAGCAGCGGCTTCACGACGCGCTCCTCCACCAGCGAGAAGCAACCGCCCGGATAGATCCCGACAGCGGCCGCGTAGCCGGGCTGAGGCAGCGTGAGGCCACGCTTGACCGCGCGCTCGAGGCTCGGGCCGTTGACGACAGCCATCGCGTACACGCCGCCGTTCGACCAGCCGATGGCGCCGATCCGCGCGGGATCCACGTCCCCGCGCGACTGGAGGTAGCGCAGCGCGCCCATCGCGTCGTCGAAGCGCCAGAACCGGTCGATCTCGGGTCCCTCCTTCGAGCAGATCTCCGTGAGGCCGCGAGGAACCCAGCTGTCAACGACGAGTGCCACGTAGCCGCGCTCGCTGAACCAGCCGGCCCAGGCGTGAAGGGAGGCGGTGATTCCCTCGCAACCGTGCATCAGCACCACTGCCGGGAAGGGACCCGCGCCGGCCGGCCGATAGAGCGTGGCGGGAGTCCTGACCGGAGCGTTGGGCGCGACGTTCAGAAACGAGACCTGGGCCGCGCAGCCTGAGAGGATGAGCGCGGCTAGCAATCCTCCCAGCGGTCTCCCTACCTTCGTCTTCAGCATACGGTTGAGTGAGGGCACCTTATCCCATTATGCCTCGCGGCCCTGGGTTCGGGCATCGGGCGGAATGCCTGAGCCGCCCGTCCACCCGTCCTGCAACCCCTGTGTTCTTCATGGCGATTAGTCTGGCACGGCAAGTGCGACCTCCGAAATCGGGGAGGGAATGCCGTGTAGCTGGATAGCTGGTACGACCTGATGGTCCTGGAGCTCTCCGACCTGACCGACGCGGTGACGGACCGCTTCAGGCAGCGGGAGGCCACAGCGTCGCTCCGTCCCGACACCGACACGCCTGAAGCCGGGGAGTCGGGAACCCAGGCCGGATAACGACCCGCCTTCCGCGCTCCCCACCTATCCAGTTAACGCGCGCTCGATCTCGTCCAGATGCTCGCGCCGGTGCTCGGCCCGGAGGAGGTTGATCGGGTTTCCCGCCGCCGCGTTCGCCGCGATCAAATCGGCTGCCAGCGTCTCCACTTCGCGGTCGACCGCTTCAGCCGTGGCAACAGCGAGCCGGGCCGCGGTTCGCGGGGGCAGCGCCAGACACAGGGCCTTGGCGGCGTCGTTGATCCAGTCCACGTCTTCGCGGTTGATGCGGGGTGGCACTGAGCCGGCGCCGAGTCGCTCCCAGCGCTCGATCAGCACCAGGACGCGCTGATCCCAAAATGCCAGATGGGCGAGGACCCCCGCGACGGTCCAGCCGGCGCTCAGGGGGCGCCGGAGTTCCTCGTCGCTGAGCCGGTCAACGAGCGCGCGGAGACGCTCGAGCTGGGCGTTGTTCTGGGCAACGTAGGCGCGGTCGTTAGCCATGTTGGTCTCCCCTTTGGCCTGACCGGCCTGCTGGCACCAGGGCCAGCAGGACGCCGAGCAGTGAGATGACGGCCATGCCGAGGCAGGACCAGAAGAAGCCCCAGCGCAACGCTCCGGCTTCGCTGCCCGCGAGGGAGGCGGTGACGACCGCCAGGATCGCGGTGGGGATCGTTACCCCGAAGGCATGGCCGACGTGGCGGGTGGTCTCCAGCATGCCCGATGCCGCGCCGCGGTACGCATCGGGCAGGCTCGTCATGATCACCGCGTTGTTGACGGCCAGGAGCACGCCGCTACCGAGCCCGGCGAACAGCCCGAACGCGATCAGCGCCGCATAGCTCCTGGCCACGCCGCTCAGCGCCCAGGCCACAAAGCCGACGGCGAGGATCGCCGCGGCACCGGGGCGGATCCAGCGGGAGCCGGTGCGATCGTAGAGCCAGCCTCCCAGATAGGCGGTCGCCACGATACTCGTTTGGACCGCGACCATGAGCATCCCGCTCGCCGTGTCGGACTGCCCGAGGCCGCGGACGATCAGCACGGGACCCAGGAACAGCACGGCCATCATCGTCAGATGGAGCACTGTGTTTACCCAGACGGCGGCGCGAACGTACGGCTCCGGAGCTGGGTCCAATCCATCAACGGGACCCGGACCTGCCGCTCGACGATCACGAAGGCTGTCCCGGCCACGAGCGCCAGGGCCGGGAGCGCGACGTGGAAGAACGGCATGACCGCCTCGCTCGTCGTGCGGTGGGAATGGTTCAGGGCGATCGCCAGGAGCGTGGTGGTGGCCTCGAGCAGCCCCGCCCCTGCCCAGTCAACGGGCGGGCGCGGACCATCGTGCGGGAGGCTGGGCAGCCGCTGGGCACGGACCGCCGCCCACAGCGCGAGCGGGATGGACCCGAGGAACAGGATAACCCCGAACGGGACCGTTTGCGAAACTCCCTCGTGGTCCGGTCCTCATTATATCGCCTGGCTCACCTCCCGGGTCTCGTCGCGGAGGCGGGTTCAGTCTGGGGCGCCCCCGGCCGCCCCAAGGTCTCGTCCATAGCGCGCGCCGCGACCACGCCCGAGACGAGCGTGAGCGCCGCCACCAGGTGAATGGCTGCCTCAAGCCCCAGGAGGTCAGCCACCACGCCCGAGAGCAGCGCCCCAACCGCATAGCCCAGATCTCGCCAGAAGCGGTAGACCCCGAGGCTGGTGGCGCGCCAGAGCGGGTTCGCGAGATCGCTGATCGCGGCGAGCAACGTGGGGTAAACCATCGCGGTGCCGAGCCCCTGGAGGCCCGCGCCCAGGAGCCAGGCCGGGTAGGCGGGAACCAGAACCGTGAGCCAGATCCCTCCCGCCTGGACCACCATCCCTCCCACGATCAACCCTTTCCGCCCGATGCGGTCTGAGAGGGGGCCGGTCACGAGCTGGAGCATTCCCCAAGCCGTGGGGTAGACCGCCTTGATGGTTCCGATGGCGTCCACGCCCAGGCCGTAGGCTGCAAAGAAGAGCGGGTAGATCCCCCACGACATCCCGTCGTTCAGGTTGTTGACAAGCCCGGCCTGGCAGACAGCGAAGAGGCTCACGCTGCCGATGCTCGTGAGGAAAAAGACCTCTCGGAGCGAGGGACGGGGCGTCGCGGCGCGGTCGCCGACCGTCGCCGCCTCAAGATGGGCATGGGCTAGGGTCTCCCTCACGAAGCAGAGCGAGAGCGCGAACCCCAGCGCTGCCACGACGATGCCGAGGTAGAAGGGCTGGGGGCGCAGCGCGTACTGAGCGGCGATGTAGCCCGTCGCCCAGGAGGTCACTCCAACGGCCAGATAGCCGGCGAACTCGTTGAGGCCCAAGGCCAGGCCACGCCGTTTGGGCCCGACCAGGTCCACCTTCATGATCACGGTCATGGACCAGGCCATGGCCTGGTTGGCGCCCAGGAGGACGTTGGCCAGGTCGATCCACCACCACTCGGGGGCCCAGATGATCAGGAACGGGACCGGCAGGGCGAAGAGCCAGCCGAGGATCAGGATGGGCTTCCGCCCCCAGCGTTCGGAGATTCTCGCAGCCGCCAGGTTGAGGCATGCCTTGGTCACGCCGAAGCTGACGATGAAGGAGGTGATGGCGGTCTTGGAGGTGAGGCCGAACTCCTGCTCCCCCAGGAGCGGCAGCACGGTCCGCTCGAGCCCCACCATGGCTCCCACGAAGCAGTTGATCAGGACCAGCAAGGAGAACTGGGGGAGGTTCTCCCTGAGGCCCAGCCGGATCGTGCTCACTCCCATCCGAGGTTCCGGCGGCGGTTTTCCGTGAAGGCTTCGGGCTGGGGCGGGAGGTCTTCCAGGACAAAGCGGACGAACTCGGGCTTGGCGGTGAGCTGGAGCGCCGGGTTGAAGCGCCGCTCGAAGCCGATGGTGGAGCCGGGCTTGCCGCTGAGTCCTTTGCCGCAGACGGCTCCGCCGAAGTGGGCGGGATAGACCTCGGTGTGGTCAGGCAGGGCGAGGAGGGTGCCGAAGATGCTGTCGTAGAGCTGTTCGGCCAGCCGGATCTCCGTCCCGTCCCCCAGGAGGTCAGGCCTCCCGACGCCACCGGCGAAGAGGGTGTCGCCGGTCAGGACGAACCACGGCTCGGGGCCCCGGGTGTGATCCGTCACGAGGATCGAGATCCCCTCCGGCGTGTGCCCGGGGGTGTGAAGCATCGTGAGCCGAACGTTCCCCGCCTCGTGCTCCTCGCCGTCCTCCAGAGCGCGGTGGGGGAACCGAACCTCGGCCGACCGGTGAAAGAAAACCGGCGCGCCCGTAGCCTCCGCGAGGCGGCGGGCGCCGGAGAGGTGGTCGGCATGGACATGGGTCTCGAGGACGTGCGTGATCCGCATCGACTTCTGGGCGGCGGCCTCCAGATAGGGGCCGATCTCTGGCTGTGGATCCACCACAGCGCAAGCCTTTGCGCCGCCTCAGCCGATCAAGTAGGCCGCGCAGCCGGTCTCGGGCCGGAGGAACTGGCGGAAGATCATCGGCTCGCCTCCTTTCGCGGAATTCGTCCAACGCTGTTGCCAGCGTAGGGAGACCGGTGCTATAAGGTCAAATACTGATTTCTTATGGCACCGATAAGTAGAACTTCTCATGGCCGGCTCACCCTGCGGCAGTTCGAGGTCTTCCTGGCGGTGGCCCGGGCCGGGAGCTTCCGCCGGGCTGCCGACACCCTGCACCTGAGCCAGCCGGCCCTCTCCCAGCACGTGAGGGAGCTGGAGGAGGAGCTGGGCGCTCGCCTGTTCGACCGCCTCGGGCGGACGGTTGTCCTGACCGAGGCGGGCCGGCTGCTGGAGGAGCACGCCCTCCGGCTTTTCGCCACGCTCGACGGCGCGCGGGAGGCGGTCGGGGAGCTCCTGGGTCTGAAGCGCGGGTCGCTCCTCATCGGGGGCAGCACGACACCGGGAATCTACGTCCTGCCCAGCCTGATGGCGGCCTTCCAGGCTCGATACCCCGGGATCCGGGTCGCCTTGCGCATCGCCAACTCGCGGGTGATCGAGGAGCGGGTCCGCGCCAACGAGCTGGATCTGGGCGTGGTTGGGGGTCATGTGCTCGGGCCGGGCGAGCGTTGCCTGACTGCCGGGCTTCTGGACGAGCTGGTGCTGGTCGTGCCGCCGGCTCATCCGTGGGCCGGCCGCGGCTCGGTCCGACCGGAGCAGCTCGCTGACGAGCGCCTGCTCATGCGGGAGGAGGGCTCCGCCACCCGACAGGTGACCGAGCGCGCGCTCCAGCAGGCGGGAGTCAAGTTCCGCATGGCCATGGAACTCGACCACACGGAGGCGATCAAGCAGGCGGTGATGGCGGGGTTGGGGGTGGCCTTCGTCTCTGTGCACGCCGTCAAGGAGGAGCTGACGGCTGGCCGGCTCAGGGTTCTCCGCCTCCGCGGCCTCCCGATCCGGCGTCACTTCCACGTGATCCACCACGAGGCGCGAGCCCTTCCCCCCGCAGCGCGGGCGTTCGTGGAGCTGCTCCAGGAACGAGGCGAGGCGAGGGAGCGATGAAGACAGCCGAGGTGATCGTCATCGGCGGGGGGATCATCGGCGCCTCCATCGCCTACCATCTGCTCGAGCGGGATCCACGCCTCCGAGTTGTGCTCCTGGAAAAAGAGACGGAGGTGGGCACGGGCTCCACCTCAAAGGCCACGGGCGGGGTCCGGCATCAGTTCTCCGCCGAGCCCAACATCCGGCTCACTCAGCTCTCCTCCCGCTACTTCACTGATGCCGAAGCCATCTTCGGCCGGTCCGTTGACTTCGTCGCCCACGGCTACCTGTTCGTGACGACGGACCCCGAGAGGTTGGCC
This sequence comes from Candidatus Rokuibacteriota bacterium, assembly GCA_016206385.1. Taxonomy (GTDB): domain Bacteria; phylum Methylomirabilota; class Methylomirabilia; order Rokubacteriales; family CSP1-6; genus JACQWB01. Next base: position 6,918 of record JACQRS010000278.1, read on the forward strand.
CGCTCCAGGGAGGCCGTCGCCCTTCAGCGGCGGCTCGGTGTGCCGAGCCAGATGCTCAGCCCCGGGGAGATGAAGCCCCTCCTTCCCCAACTCAAAGTCGAAGACCTCGCGGGCGGGACCTTCTGCGCTGCCGATGGCTCGGCTGATCCGTATGGACTCCTCCAGGCCTTCCTCGGGCGCGCAAGGGAGCGCGGGCTCGAGCTCCGCCTCGGAGAGCCGGTGACTGCGGTGCTGAAAGAACGGGAGCGGGTGGCAGGAGCGGCGACGCCCCGGGAGAATTATCGGGCACCCGTGGTCGTGAATGCTGCGGGGCCTTCCGCTGACCAGGTAGGCGAGTTAGCCGGCGTGGAGATTCTGTCGAAGCCCTACCGCCGTCAGGTTCTGGTCACCGAACCTCTGCCCGACTTCCCCGGCAGCTTCCCGTTGATCGTGGA
>JACQRS010000284.1 GCA_016206385.1 Candidatus Rokuibacteriota bacterium
ATCTGCTCGCCGTGGCCCGACTGGCCGGCGCCATCGGACGCGAGGGCGTGGCGCTGGTCCACACCCACAGCTCGGTGGACGCATGGGTCGCGGGAATGGCGGCGCGGCTCAAACGGGTCCCGGTGATCAGGAGCCGCCACGTCTCCATCCCGATCCGCCGCAGCTGGAACCCGGTCTACTCCGTTCTCGCCGACCGCATCCTGACCAGCGGCGAGGCCATTCGACGGCTGGTGATCGGGGCCGGCGTCTCCCCGGCCACAGTGATGGCGGCCCCGGCGGGCGTGGATTTCGGTGAGTTCATGCCGGGCCCCGACAGCGGGCGCATCCGCGCCGAGCTGGGGTTGACCCCCCCCGTGATCGGCTCGGTCGCCATGTTCCGGGGCTCGAAGGGCCACCAGCACCTCCTGGATGCCTTTGGGATTGTCCTCCGTGAATATCCCACCGCCCGCCTCCTTCTCGTGGGCGACGGCGTGAGGCGGCGATGGGTCGAGCAGCTCGCCGGCGAAAAGGGTCTCTCGCACGTCGTCAGCTTCACCGGGTTTCGCCCCGACGTCGCCGATCTGCTCCGCGCCATGGATTGTTTCGCCCTGGCCTCGGTCCGCACCGAAGGCGTCCCCCAATCGCTGCTCCAGGCCCTGGCAACCGAGCTGCCTGTGGTGGCGTCCGCCATCGGCGGGATCCCGGAGGTGGTCGAGCACCAGGTCACGGGACTGCTGGTCCCCCCGGGAGATCCCGCGGCGCTCGCCGAAGGGATTCTCACGGTCCTGGGGCAGCCCGATCTCGCGCGACGGCTCGCCAAGGGAGGCAGGCAGCTCGCCGAACGTCGCTTCTCGCGGGCCGTGGCCACCCAGCGGCTGATCGCCCTCTACGAGGAGCTCCTGGCTCGGTGAGACCGCTCAGCATCCTCCACCTGGCCGCCAACCGTTGGTGGACCGGGAGCGCTGACCCCGTCATCCGGCTCGTCAAAGGGCTGGAAGGACGCGGACACCGCGTGATGCTCGGCGTGATCCGGGGCGACCGCTTCGAGGTCAAGGCCGACGAGGCCGGAATTCGCCTGGTGCCCGACCTCTCCCTCGAGCCTCGTTTTCTCCCGCCGACCTTCCTCCGCGATCTGATGCGCCTCCGGCGGCTGATCGCTCGCGAAGGGGTCGAGATCGTCCACTGCCACCACTCCCACGATCACTGGCTCGGCGTCCTCTGCCGCGGTCCCGTCGCGCTGGTCCGTACCTTCCACAGCGTCCGAGCCGTCAGGTCTGGCTGGGCAGCCGCCGCGCTCCACCGGCGAACCCACGCCGTCTTCGCCATGAGCCGCGAGATCCAGCTGCGCAGCCTGGAGGCAGGGTTTGAGCCGCGGCGGGTGTGGCTGCTGCCCGGCGCGACGGATCTCCGGCGCTTCTCCTCCGAGCTGGACGGCGGGACCGTTCGCAACGAGTTCGGGCTGGGCGACGCTCCGGTCGTGGGATCGGTGGCCCGGCTGGCCCCGAACCGGGGACACGAGCTGCTGATCGACGCGTTCCGCCTGGTGCTCAGGGAAATCCCCGAGGCCCGGTTGCTGCTGGTGGGGAAAGGAGAGTTGCGCCCCCGTCTCGAGCGCCGCGTGAGCGAGCTGGGGCTTGGCGAGCGGATCCGGTTCGCCGGCTATCGGGACAACGACCTCCCCCAGATCCTCGTCGCCATGGACTGCTTCGTCCTCATGGGAGCTGGCTCCGACGAATCCTGCCGGGCGGCGCTGGAGGCCATGGCCGCGGGAAAGCCCGTGGTCGCGCGGCGGGTGGGAGCGCTTCCTGAGACGGTGGTGGACGGCGAAACCGGCCTGCTGCTGCCCGACGATCGGCCCGAGAGCGTCGCGCGAGCGCTCGGGGAGATCCTGCTGAACCCGGAGCGGGCCCGTCGCATGGGAGCGGCGGGGCGGCTCCGGGTCGAGCGCGAGTTCAACGTGGAGCGAACGCTGGACACCGCTGAGGCGGTGTACCGCGAGATTCTGAGCCGTGTCCAGGCCCCCACGTCGAGGTCGCGAGACCCGCAGCAGGGGACAGGGGGTGGCGCGTGAGGTCTCTCCGGGTTCTCCACGTGATGAGCTGCCGGGGGTGGAGCTCGGACGCCTACTGGGCGGCGCGGGCCGTGAGTGAGCTTGAAGGCGCCGGTCACGAGGCCATCCTCTGCGTCCGGGCCGGGGCCGAGGGGCGGGTTGGCAGGCCGGCGTGGGAGCTCGGCGTCAAGCGGATAGACACTCTCAGGCTGCGTAGCGGCGTCACTCCAGGCGCTGACCTCCTAGACTTGGCCCGCCTCCGCCGGTGGCTCCCCGAGGTCGACATCGTTCATGTCCACCGGGGCAAGGAGCACTGGTTGGCTGCGCTGGCCAACCGGCTTTCCCGATCCCCCCGACCACTCGTGAGAACCCGGCACATCGTCCAGGTCGCCAGAGCTCATCCGGGAAACCGCTGGCTCTACCAACGAGGGACCAGCCTCGTCATTGCGGTGACCCGCGCCATCCAACAGCAGTACGTAGCCTCGGGTCTGCTTCCCCCGGATCGCGTCGTCACCCTGGCTGGCGGCGTCGACACCATGCGCTTCAGTCCCGGGGCGGACGGCCGGCCCCTTCGCGCCGCGCTCGGGGCGAACGAGGGGGAGCCCCTGCTCGGCATGGTGAGCGGATTCCGCGTCATGAAGGGCCACGCGGTGGTGGTCGAGGCGCTGGCGCGTCTGGCGCGGGATCGAATACATCCCCGCGCCCTCCTCGTGGGGCGGGGGAGGCACGAGGCGGCGGTGAGGGAGGCGATCCAGCGGGCCGGCCTTGAAGCCCAGTTCAGGTTCACCGGATTCGTCCCGGATCTTCCGCGCGCCATGGCAGCCATGGACATCGGGCTGTACGTGCCCATGGAGTCGGATGGCATGGGCCGGGTGATCTTCGAGTTTCTGGCCATGGGAATCCCGCTCATCGCGAGCCGCGTCGGCATTGTCCCCGAGGTGCTCACGGATTCGAGGGAGGCCCTCCTCGTTCCTGCCGGCGATCCCGCAGCGCTGGCCGCGGCCATCCGCCGCCTTTTGCAGGACGCCCAGCTGCGCCGGGCCCTGGGCGAGGCCGGCCGCCACCTGGTGGAGGCGCATTACTCAGGAGCGCGACTGGCCGAACGGCTGACCTCCCTTTACGCCGGGCTCCTCCAGGCCAGGAGCCTGTGAAGATCTCCGTCCTCTGCTTCGATCTCGCCGATAACGCCGCCGGCCGCGCTGACCTCCTGGCTCGGCTCCTCGCTCCCCGCCACCAGGTGGAGGTCGTTGGCCCCTGCTTTGGAGCAGACATCTGGCGCCCGGTTCGGGGCGGTCCCGTGCGTTACCGGAGCGTGGCAGGCTCACGCCTCCCGCGCTTCTTCGCTGCGCTTCCAAGGCTGCTGCGCCTGGTGGATGGGGACCTGGTCTACGCCTCGAAGCCTCGCCCGACCAGCTTCGGTATCGGGCTCCTCGCCTCTCGGCTCAGCCGGCGCCCGCTGATCCTCGATATCGACGACTGGGAGGTGGGGTTCTTCTACCGCTCTCAGCGTTGGGGACGGGTCGGGCGCTTCCTCAACCTGACCAATCCAAACGGCCTGCCCTGGACCTGGATGATGGAACGTTTGATCCGCCGGGCCAGGCTCAGGACGGTGGCTTCGCGCTTCCTGGAGGCGCGCTTCGGCGGCGTTCTGATCCCTCATGTCAGGGACACCGACGCGTGGAGCCCGGGAACCCACGATCCGGGCCCGGCGCGCTCGCGCCTCGGCGTCGACGCCGAGAAGGTCGTCATGTTCCTCGGCACCCCGCGGGAGCACAAGGGCGTTGACGACCTGGTTGAAGCGGTAAGGCTCCTCCGCCGCCCCGACCTGGTCCTGGCCATCGTGGGCAGCGATCCGGGTAGCCGGGCTGGGCAGCGGCTCAGGGCCCTGGCACCCACCGTGAGGTGCGTGGATGAGATTCCCTTCTCCCAGATCCCGCACTACCTCGAGGCCGCCCACGTGGTGGCGGCGCCCCAGCGGCTCACCAGCGACACCCTGGCGCAGGTTCCCGCCAAGCTGTTCGACGCCATGGCGCTCGGCCGCCCAATCGTCTCCACGCGCGTCTCCATGATCCCCGAGATCCTGGACGGGTGTGGCCTCGTGGTTGAGCCGGGGAATCCCGAGGCGCTGGCCCACGCCCTCGCCTTTCTACTGGACAACCCCGCCGAAGCCGCGGAGCTGGGCCGCCGGGCCCGAGCCCGTGCGGAGGAGCGGTACAGCTATGCCATGGCCCGCCAGCTTCTCCTCCCGCTCCTCGAGACGGCGGCCGGAGGGCGCGGGTGAGAATCGCCATCATCTGCCGGCCCTTCGTGTTCTACGGCGGCCTGGAGACCGCGACCCACGGGCTGGTGGGCGAGTTCGTCAAGCAGGGCTACGACCTCCATCTCTTCAGTCCGCGGGGGCAGCTGCCCGTTCCGGGAGTGACGCTCCATCGACTCCCGGTGCTCCCGCACCCCTCGACAGCGCGCCTGGTCTCCTTCGCCGTCGCGGCGCGCGCCGCGGTCCGTCACGGCGACTTCGACGTGGTCCAGAGCCATGAACGGAGCCTCGCCCAGGACATCTACCGGGCCGGGGAGGGGTGCCACCGGGCTTATCTCCAGATCAAGGCGCGGCATCTCGGGAGCGCCGGACGGCTGGCGCTCAGGGCCAACCCGTTCCACCTCACCCTTCTGGCCCTCGAGCGAAGGATCTTCACCTCAGGATCGACGCGGCGGATCGTCGCCATCTCCCGCCAGAGCCAGCGGGAGATCCGGGAGCTCTACGGCGTCCCCGACTCCACACTGAGCGTGATCTACAACGGCGTGGACCAGCAGCGCTTTCACCCCGATCACCGGGAGCGCTACGGCCCCGCGATCCGGGCCACCTTCGGCATCCCGGGTGAGGCGTGGGTGATCCTCATGGTCGGGTCCGGCTTCGAGCGGAAAGGGCTCGCTCCACTCCTCGAGGGCTTCGCCCGCCTCCGCGACCGTGAGGCGCGGCTCCTCGTCGTGGGAAAGGGAAATCCCGCACCCTACCGGGCCCTGGCCGAGCGGCTGGGCGTCGCCGGCGGGCTGGTCTGGGCCGGGCCTCGACCCGACGTGGAACGCTTCTACGCCGCTGCGGACCTGGTGGCGCTTCCCGCTCTCTACGAGCCCTTCGGCAACGTCCACGTCGAGGCCTTGGCCGCGGGGCTCCCGGTGCTGGCGAGCTACCGGAGCGGCGGTGCCGAAGTCATCACTCACGGTGAAACCGGCTGGATCGTCCACGATCCCGAAGACCCCGCGGCGATCGCCAGCGGATTGGAAGCGCTCCGGGGCCTTGACCGCCTCCGGGTCACCGAGCGCGCGCGCCAGAGCGTCCGACCGTTCACCTTCACCGCCCAGGTACGGGCCTTTGCCGACCTCTACCGGACGCTGTGAACACGTCGAGCGGGCGGATTTTCGTTGAAAATTCAGGTTGTTGGCGTTACACTGCGGGGCGATGCGGGGCGCCCCTGCCGTGTTTATCGACCGCGACGGCACGCTGACCGAAGAGGTAGGGTATGTCAACCACCCGAAGCGGCTCCGGCTCATTCCTCGGGCCGCGGACGCGGTTCGGCTTCTCAACGAGCGCGGGCTTCGCGCCGTCGTTGTCACCAACCAGAGCGGCGTCGCGCGCGGCTTCTTCTCCGAGGAAGTCCTCCACGCGGTTAACGCCGAGCTGATCGCTCACCTCAAGGCCCAGGGCGCGTTTATCGATGGGCTCTACGTCTGTCCCCACCATCCCACAGAGGGCCAGCCGCCGTACCGCGCGCGCTGCGACTGCCGGAAGCCGAAGCCGGGTCTCTTGTTCCAGGCCGCCGCCGAGCTCGGTTTGGACTTGGCGGCGTCGTACATGGTGGGCGATAAGATCTCAGACGTCGCCGTGGGCAGGGGCGCGGGCACCGCCGCCATCCTGGTGCTCACCGGCTACGGCCTCGGGGAGTGGGAGTACCGCCGTCCCCGCTGGGAGTGCACACCCGATTATGTGGCCCAGGATCTCATGGACGCCGTCCACTGGATCCTGGCACGGAGCCGGGCGTGATGGTGTCCCTGCCGCGCCTCCGGAGCGCCGTGGAGCGGTTCTCGGGAAAGACGCTGCTGGTGCTCGGCGACCTGATCGCCGACGAATACATCTACGGAAAGCCGGCGCGGATCTCCCGGGAGGCGCCGGTCCTGATCCTGCGCTTCCAGTCGCGCGAGGTGCGGCTGGGCGGTGCGGCCAACGCCTCCCACAATGTCCACGCGCTGGGCGCGCGGGTCATCCCGGTCGGTGTTCTCGGAACGGACCCGGCCGGGGAGGAGGTGTTTTCTCTCTTTTGCTCTGTCGGAATCCCCACCGACGGCGTGGTGAGGGCGAGCGGCCGGACCACGCCGGTCAAGACCCGGATCATGGCGGGCGGCTCCCCGTCCACGCGCCAGCAGGTGGTCAGGGTGGACCGCGAGCCCCGCGAGGCGCTCGACGGCGCGGTTGAGGAGGCGCTGGCAGACCGGCTCAAGGCCTCGGCACCGAGGGCGGACGCGATCCTTCTCTCCGACTATGGCTATGGGACGGTGAGCCCGCGCCTCTGGGCCGAAGTCCGAGCGATGGGGCGTCGAAACGGCTCAGTCATCACCGCGGACAGCCGGTACGACCTCCTCCGTTTCCGCGGCCTCACCGCCACGACGCCGAACGAGCCCGAGGTGGAGGAGCTGAGCGGAGAGGCCTTGGACGACGATCGAGCGGTGGAGAAGGCCGGGCGCCAGCTCCTGGAGCGACTCGAGTGCCGGTACCTCCTGGTCACCCGCGGCAGCCGTGGCATGATCCTGCTCGAGCGCGAGGGGCCCGCCACGTTTCTGCCCATCCACGGGAGCGACGAGATCGCCGATGTCACCGGAGCGGGGGACACTGTCATCAGCACGTTCACTCTGGCCCTGGCCAGTGGTGCGGCGCCCGTCGAGGCCGCATGGCTGGCCAACGTCGCCGCCGGGATCGCCGTGATGAAGCGCGGGACCGCTCCGGTTGCCCGGGCCGAGCTGCTGAAGGCCCTCACCAGCGATGGCGCGCTGCGTGAGTCTTGAGGAGGCCGAGGCCCTCGCCCGAGAGCTCCGGAAGCAGGGGCGACGCCTCGTCCTCGCCAACGGCTGTTTCGATCTCCTCCACGTCGGCCACATCCGATACCTGCAGGGCGCCAAGCAGCTCGGCGATGTCCTGATCGTCGCCCTCAACTCGGATGCGTCCGTCCGCCGGATCAAAGGCCGGGGCCGGCCCCTGATGAACCAGGGGGAGCGCGCCGAGATCCTGGCGGCCCTCGGCTGCGTGGATTACGTGGTCACCTTCGACGACGACGCGGTGGACCAGCTGGTGGCGCGCCTCAGGCCCCACGTCCACGCCAAGGGCACCGACTACACGGAGGAGTCGGTGCCTGAGCGTGAGCGAGTTCTGGCCGTCGGTGGACAGGTGGCGATCGTGGGTGACCCGAAAGCGCACTCGACGCGCGACCTCATTTCCGCCATCGTCAGGGAGTTCGGCGCCCAGCCATGAGGATCGCCATTGTCAAGCTCTCCTCCCTCGGCGATGTCATCCACGCTCTGCCCGTCGTCCATGCCCTCCGCCGCCGTTTCCACGACGCGGAGCTGACGTGGGTGGCGGAGGCTCGCGAAGCCCCGCTCCTGGCCGGCCATCCCGACCTCGACCGCGTGCTCATCGTGGACACCCGGCGGTGGCGCCGGCTCATCCGGACGCGTAGCGGCGCGGGGCAGGTCAGGCGCGAAGTCGGACGGCTCGTGGGAGACCTTCGCGCTGCCCGCTTCGACGTGGCCCTGGACCTCCAGGGGCTGATCAAGAGCGGGCTCCTGACTGCCTCGACCCGGGCGCCCGTGCGCGTCGGCTTCGCCCTGCGCCACCTGAGGGAGCCGCTGAACGCGCTCTTCACGAACCGGCGGGTCAGCCCGCCGCCAGAAGCGGTCCACGTGGTGGAGCAGTACCTGGCGCTCCTGGCGCCCTTGGGAATCACCGACCGCCAGGCCGTCTTCAACGTCCCGGTGAGCGGCGAGGCCGAGCGGCGGGTCGGCGCCTTCCTCGCTGAGGAGGGAGTGAAGCCTGACGACCGTCTCGTCGCGCTCAACCCCGGCGCGGGCAGGCCTGAGAAGCGGTGGCCGGTCGAGCACTGGCAGCGCCTCGCCGACCGGCTCGCGCTGGAAGGTGGCGTGAGGCTCGTCATCCCCTGGGGGCCCGGTGAGGAGGGGCTCGCGGAGGCGCTGAGCCGCGGTCTCCCCGTTCGACCGGTTGCCGTGCCACCCACCACGCTCCATGAGCTGGCCGCGCTGCTCCGGCGCGTGGCCCTGGTTGTGGCGGCTGACACGGGTCCCCTGCACCTGGCCGCGGCCCTCGGCACAGCGTGCCTGGGACTCTACGGGCCCACCTCCGCCGCGCGGAACGGCCCGTATGGCGCGCGCTGCCGGGTCCTCGAGAGCCCCGGGAGGGTGATGGCCACGCTTCAGCCTGGCGCGGTATTCCGGGCGATCCTGGAACTCCTGGCAACTTCTGGGTTTGCGCACGGGGATGGGGTAGCGCGGGGCCCTGGCGGTGTGGCTTGATGCGGCTGTCTGTGGCGGTCATCACCTGGAACGAGGAGGAGCGGCTGCGCGCCTGCCTGGAGAGCGTGGCCTGGGCCGACGAGATCGTCGTGGTGGATGCGGAGTCCACCGACAAAACGGTCCACATCGCTCGCGAGTTCACCGATCGCATCTGGGTCAGGCCCTGGCCCGGGTTCGCCGCGCAAAAGAACTTCGCCCTGGACCAGACCACCGGGGAGTGGGTGCTCGCGCTGGACGCCGACGAGCGGGTCACCGCTGAGCTCCGCGCCGAGATCCAGGACGTGCTCGACGCCGGCGGTCCGGTGGAGGGCTACGCCGTGCCGCGGAAAAATTTTTTCTGGGGCGCCTGGGTTCGCCACGGCGGGCTCTACCCCGACTGGCAGCTCCGGCTCTTCCGTCGAGGCCGGAGTCGCTTCGTCGAGCACGCCATCCACGAGTCCGTGGAGGTGCGCGGCGCGGTCGGCCGCCTGACCCATCCCCTGTTGCACGAGAGCTACCGGAGCCTGGAGGAGTTCGTCCAGCGTTCCAACCGCTACTCGACGCTGGCCGCGCAGCAGTGGCTCGCCCGCGGCGGGCGCGTGCGGGGGGTCGAGCTGATCCTGCGACCGCTGGGACGGTTCACGCTGATGTATCTCCTCAAGCGCGGATTCCTCGATGGCTGGAGGGGATTCGTCCTGGCCTTCCTCTATGCCCACTACGTCTTCCTCCGGACCGCCAAGGTCTGGGAATTTCAGCGGGGAAAGTGAGGTCACGTCATGGTGCGACCGAAGGACCGGGTCCTCTCCGGGATGCGCCCCACCGGCAAGGTCCACCTGGGGAACCACCTCGGGGCTCTGGACAACTGGGTGACGCTCCAGGACGATGTTGACTGCTTCTTCTTCGTGGCCAACTGGCACGCGCTGACCACCGATTCTTCGCACACCGACGAGATTCCCGGGGCCACGATCGAGATGGCCGCGGACTGGCTCGGGGCCGGGCTATCCCCTGAGCGCTCCACCCTGTTCATCCAGTCCCAGGTTCCCGAGCATGCCGAGCTCCACCTGCTCTTCTCGATGGTGACGCCGGTGGGGTGGCTGGAGCGGGTCCCAACCTATAAGGAGATGGTCGAGCAGCTCGGCATCGAATCGCCCTCCTACGGGCTCCTCGGCTACCCGCTGCTGCAGGCTGCCGACATTCTGATGTACAAGGCCAAGTACGTCCCCGTGGGCGTGGACCAGGTCCCCCATATCGAGCTGACCCGCGAGATCGCGCGACGGTTCAACGGCGCCTTCGGCCAGGTCTTTCCCGAGCCGGAAGCGAAGCTCACGGAGATCCCGAAGGTACCCGGAACCGACGGCCGCAAGATGTCCAAGAGCTACGACAACTGCATCTACCTCGCCGACCCTCCGGAGGTCATCACGCCGAAGATCAACACCATGGTGACCGACCCGGCCCGCAAGCGGCGGAGTGATCCGGGCAACCCGGAGGTCTGCCCGGTCTTCGATTTTCACAAGATTTTTACCCCCGCGCCGGAGCGGGACGCCTGCGCCGTGGGGTGCCGGACCGCTGGCATCGGCTGCCTGGACTGCAAGGGAGTACTTTTGCAGCATCTGCTGCCGCCCCTCGCCGAGATCCGCGAGCGCCGCCAGCGTTACGTCGCGAAGCCGAGAGAGATCGTGGACATTCTTCGCGAAGGCTCTACGAAGGCCCGCAGCGTGGCCCAGGCCACCATGGAACACGTGCGGCAGGCCCTGGGCATCGAGCCGTGAGCGGCAGCGTGAGCGCGCCCGCCGGGTCCGAGGGGCTCACGGTCCGGGTCGAAGCCTTCGAAGGGCCGCTGGACCTCCTCCTCCACCTCTGCCGGACCAACGAGATCGACCTCTCGCGTCTGCCGATCCGGACCATCACGGACCAGTACCTGGGGCACCTGGAAGCGATGCAGTTCCGGGATCTGGAGACTGCAGGGGCGTTCATGGTCGTGGCCGCCACGCTCATCTATCTCAAGTCCAAGCTCCTCCTTCCGCCGGGCGACGCCGAAGAAGAGGCCCTGGACGAGGAGGGCGAGTTGCTGAGGCAGGAGCTGGCCGAGCGGGTCCGGGAGTACGCGCGTGTGCGCGAGCTCGGGATCTGGCTGGCCAACCGCGAAGCCGAGCAGGCGCTCCGCTTCGGGCGGCCGGCCGGCGGGCTGCCGGCTCCGGAGGAGATCCCGCTGGAGGATCTGTCGGTCCACCTCCTCGAGCAGGCCTACCGGCACCTCATCGAGGCGGACCGGACGGCCGAGCCGCGGCAGGTGGAGCCCAGCCCGCTCTCGGTCCTCGAGCGGATGGCCGAGATTCTCTCCCTCCTCCGCCACACCTGGTCGGTGCTCTTCTCGTCGCTCACCGGCGACCAGCGTCTCAGGTCGGAGCTCGTGGTCACGCTGCTCGCGCTCCTCGAGCTGGTCCGCCTGGGGCAGGCTCGAGCCCAGCAGCGCGAGCCGTTCGGCGAGATCGTCATCGAGCGCCGTACAGGAGAAACCTCCCATGCCTGACCCGATCCAGATCCTGGAAGCGCTGCTCTTCGCCTCCGACAGCCCGGTGGAAGCCGAGCAGATCCGCGAGGTGCTCGAGCTTCCCGGCGTCGCCGAGGCGCGTGCGCTGGTGGACGACCTCCGCGCACGCTACGAGACGGACGGTTGCGCGCTCGCCATCGTGGAGGCCGGGGGCGGCTTCAGGATGGTCACCCGGCCAGAGCTGGCACCGTGGCTGCTGCGGCTGGCGCGGAGCCGAGCTCGCGCCCGCCTCTCCCGGCCGGCTCTGGAAACCCTCGCCATCGTCGCCTACCGACAGCCGGTCTCCCGTCCCGAGATCGACACGATTCGCGGGGTAAACTCCGAGGCGGTGCTGGAGAGCCTTCTGGACCGCCGGGTGATCCGAATCTCGGGCAGGAAGGATGCACCGGGGCGTCCCTTTCTGTACGAGACCACGCGGGAATTCCTCGTCGCCTTCGGGCTCAGGGACCTGGGCGATCTCCCGAAGGTCGACAGAGAGCCGGGGGAGGGGAGCGGAGGCGAAGAGGGGACCGCCCCGACCAATGTCGATGACGCGCCTCAGCAAGATTCTGGCCGAAGCGGGGCTGGCCTCGCGCCGGGGCAGTGAGCGGCTCATCAGCGACGGCCGGGTGACCATCAACGGAACGGTGGTCACGGCGCCCGGCACGCCTGCGGACCCGCTCCGCGACCGGATCACCGTGGACGGCCAGCCGCTCCCGCCGCCCGAGCCCAAGCGGTACCTGCTCCTCCACAAGCCGCGCGGCTACGTCACCAGCCGACGCGACCCTCGGCAGCGCCCGGTGGTGTTGGACCTCGTGCGCGACGCCCGAGTCCGGCTCTTTCCCGTGGGGCGGCTCGATTTCGACTGCGAGGGGCTCCTCCTGCTCACGAACGATGGCGAGCTCGCCCACCGCCTGCTCCATCCCCGCTTCGGGGTCCCGCGCGTGTACGAGACAGAGGTCGAGGGGCGCGTCACTGCGGGAGACCTCGGACGCTTTCGGCAGGGCGTGGTGTTGGAAGACGGCGTGGCCAGGCCCTCCGACGTGCGGGTGCTCCGCCAGGCGCGCCGAACCACCTGGCTCCGGTTGACCTTCACCGAAGGGCGCTACCGGGAGGTCAAGCGCGTCTGCGCGGCGCTGGGCCATCGCGTGGTTCGCCTCCGCCGCGTCCAGTTCGGCCCGCTCCGTCTCGGCCCCCTCGCCCCCGGAGCCGTGCGGCCCTTGACGCGCGAGGAACTCAGGCGGCTGCGCGCCGCTGCGGGCCCCTGAGCGCTTGAAGCCGCAGGGCGATTCCACTATAATGGGCGGGATTCGAGGATAGTCAGATGGGTGTCAGGAGTCTCTATGGACCTGGACGAATGGCGTTCCAGGATCAATGATCTCGACCAACAGATCCTCAACCTCCTCAACCAGCGCGCAGAAGCCGCCCTCCGGATCGGGGAGTTCAAGCGGCAGGCCGAGCTCCCGTACTACGTGCCGGAGCGTGAAGCGGAGGTCATTGCCCGCCTCCTCGGCTTGAGCTCCGGCCCCTTCCCCGCCGAGGGGATCCAGGCCGTGTGGCGCGAGATCCTCTCGGCGTCGCTGGCCCTCGAGCATCCGCTCACCATCGCGTACCTCGGCCCGACGGCCACGTTCACCCACCAGGCCGCTCAGCTCCGCTTCGGCTCGTCGGCCCGCTTCGCCCCCGCCAGGGGCATTGCCGAGGTCTTCGACGCCGTGGAAAGGGGTCGGGCGGAGTTCGGCGTCGTGCCGGTCGAGAACTCGACGGAGGGCTCCGTCAACCTCACCCTGGACCGGCTCATGGACTCCTCGCTCCCGATCAGCGGGGAAATCCTGCTGGAAGTGACCCATCATCTGCTCTCGCGCGCCTCCGAGCTCTCAGCCGTCCGGACCGTCTGCTCCCACCCGCAGGCCCTGGCCCAATGCAACCAGTGGCTCGCCGCGAACCTCCCCGACGCGGCCACCGTGGAGGTCGCCTCCACCGCGGCAGCGGTGGAGCGGGCAGCCTCCGATCCGGCGGTGGCGACGATTGCCTCGGAGCTCGCCGCCCGGTTCTACGGGCTCCCCATCCTTCGGAGCCGGATCGAGGACAGCCCGTTCAACTCGACGCGCTTCCTGGTCTTGGGACGGCAGGCCGTGGCGCCGTCGGGGAAGGACAAGACCTCCATCCTCTGCTCCGTCAGGCACGAGGTGGGAGCCCTCGCCAAGTTCCTCGAACCCTTCGCCCGTCACGGGATCAACCTGACCAAGATCGAATCGCGGCCGACCAAGCTGCGCCCGTGGGATTACGTCTTCTTCGTGGACTTCGAGGGGCACCAGGCGAACCCGCCCGTTCAGGCGGCCCTTGCCGAGGTGCGGGAGCGGTGCCTCTTTCTCAAGATCCTCGGATCGTATCCGGCCGCGTAAGGAGCCGCCATGTCTCTCCCCTGGGAATCGCTCGCCAACGAACACATCCTCGGCA
>JACQRS010000281.1 GCA_016206385.1 Candidatus Rokuibacteriota bacterium
GCTTGGAGGACATGACGCAGTAGGCGCCCCCGTAGGCCTTGCGCGTGATCACCGTCAGCTTGGGGACCGTCGCCTCGCAGTAGGCGTACAGGAGCTTGGCGCCGTGCTTGATGATCCCGCCGTACTCCTGGCCGGTGCCGGGCAGGAACCCGGGCACATCCTCGAAGGTCAGCAGCGGAACGTTGAAGCAGTCGCAGAAGCGGACGAAGCGCGCGCCCTTGACCGACGCGCTGATGTCCAGGCATCCGGCCAGGTGGGCCGGTTGGTTGGCCACGATCCCGACCGGCCGGCCGTTGAGCCTGCCGAAGCCGATGACGATGTTCGGCGCGGAGTCGGCCTGTACCTCGAAGAAGTGGTGATCGTCCAGGACCGTGCGGATGATCTCTTTCATGTCGTAGGGCTTGTTGGGCTGATCCGGCACCACGGTCTGGAGGGAGTCGTCCATCCGATCGGCCGGGTCCAGGGTCTGCCGGAGCGGCGGATCCTCCGTGTTGTTCTGGGGCAGGAAGGTCAGGAGCTCACGGATCAGCGCGAGACACTCCTCCTCGCTCTCGGCGGCGAAGTGGGCGACGCCCGACGTCGCCGCGTGCGTGGTGGCGCCCCCGAGCTCTTCGAAGGACACCTCTTCGTGGGTCACCGCCTTGATCACATCGGGCCCGGTGACGAACATGTGCGAGGAGCGCTTCACCATGAAGATGAAATCGGTGATGGCCGGGGAGTAGACGGCGCCGCCCGCGCACGGCCCCATGACGGCCGAGATCTGGGGGATCACGCCCGAGGCGAGGGTGTTGCGCAGAAAGATGTCCGCATACCCCGCCAGGGACACGACGCCCTCTTGGATCCGGGCGCCTCCCGAGTCATTGAGGCCGATGATCGGCACACCAACCTTCATCGCCAGGTCCATGATCTTGCAGATCTTCCGCGCGTAGGCCTCGGAAAGGGAGCCGCCGACGACGGTGAAGTCCTGGGCGAAGACGAACACCGGTCGGCCGTGGATGCGCGCCGACCCGGTCACGACGCCGTCGCCCGGGATCTTCTGCTCCTCCATCCCGAAGTCCCGGGACTGGTGGACCACGAGCCGGTCCGCCTCGGCGAAGGAGCCTTTGTCAACGAGCAGGTCGATCCGTTCCCGGGCGGTCTTCTTGCCGGCCTTGTGCTGGCGCTGGACGCGCTCTTCGCCGCCTGCCAGCTCCGCTTGTCGGTTTCGCCGGCTGAGCTCCTCGAAGCGATCCTGGAGGGACATCCGCGGCTTCCTGTGGGAAGAAAAACGCGAACGTAGTATAGGGACCGGGACGTCGAAAAGTCAACGAATTTCAACCAATTGGAGCTCGGACGTTTTTGACTCGGCGAGCCCTGCTCTGAGATAATACTTTGCCGTGACGACGCTGGCCCTCTTTCTGATCACCCTGGCGGTTCTGGCTGCCGCCGCGGCCTTGGTCTCCGTGCTTGTCGCCGCCAGGCGGGCCCTGCTCAGGGCCGAAGCCGTTCTCCTGCTCCTCGAGCGTGAGATCCAACCCATGGCCGGCCAACTCCAGGTGCTGGCGGAGGATCTGCGCACGCTCGCGCGCCAGGCCAGCCGCGAGCTGGACCGGGTCGGCACCGTGGCCGGGCGCGTCGATGACCTCGCCCAGCGGATCGGCAAGGTGGTGGGGCTAGTGGGCGGCATGACGCGGGTGGGACAGTTCGTCGGGGCCGCCGCCGGGGTCAAGAAGGGGCTGGACGTCTTCATGGCGAAGCTCACGAGCAAGAACCGCAGGGAGGAATCCGAACATGGCTGATGATCGAGGAGACGCGGCGGGATACCTGGGCTGGTTCTTTCTGGGGGCGCTGGTGGGAGCCGGCGTGGCGCTGCTCCTGACCCCCCGGAGCGGGAGGGAAACCCGTGATCTCCTGAAGGAAAAGAGCGAAGAATTCGCCCGCCGGGCGGGGGAGGTCACCAGCGACGCCCAGGTCAGGGCGGGAGACCTCTTCGACAAAGGGCGGGAGCTCTTCGAGGAGCAGACCCAGCGGCTGGTGTCGGCGTTCGAGGCCGGCAAGGCCGCGATGAAGGAGGAGATGGGCAAGCCGCGCGGTGAGGGCTAGGGCCGCGGTGGGAGCACCGGCCGGGACGTAGCGCGGCATGCCGGAGGTCGAGCTTCCCGACCCCGAAGAGCTCGCGGAGAAGGCCGACCGCTCGTTCAGCCGGCGCGTCGCGCTGGTGACGGCGGTCTATGCGGTTGTCCTTGCGATCGCCTCCCTTGGCGGCAACAACGCCATGAAGGAAATGCTCCTCGCCCAGCAGCAGTCGTCCGACCAGTGGGCCTTCTACCAGGCCAAGGTGATCCGCGAGCACCAGTACCGGGCCCAGAACATGCGGCTGGAGGCGGAGCTGGCCGACCGCGGCCCGGCCATGAAACCCGAGGCTCGCCAGCGCTCCGAGGAGCTGCTCAAAAAGTTCGGCGAGGAGGAGAAGCGCTACAACGCTGAGGTGCTGCTGCAGATCGCGATCGTGATGGCGTCAGTCTCGATCCTGGCC
>JACQRS010000289.1 GCA_016206385.1 Candidatus Rokuibacteriota bacterium
CAGGCATAGTCCTCGTTGGCGCCGGCAATGGTCTTCACGTCGGGCTTCACGCTTAGCACATACCGGGCCGCCATCACGCTGTCGGACGCCTGGTTGTTTGACGTCCTGAAGACGTACTTCAGCTGCCGATCCTCGGTCAAGCGGTGGGTGCCGCAGATGTGGATGATGGTGAGGACCTTCAGTTCCTCGGCCACAGGCGCGACAGCCAGGCAATTGGCGCTTGAGGTGTACCCGACGACCGCGTCCACCTTTTCGTCGAGCACCAGGCGCCGGAACTCGGTGACCTGCTTGTCGGGCCCTCCCGCCTCGTCGACGATGACGAGCTTGATCTTGACGCCCCCGATCCCTCCCTCCTTATTCCACTTGTCCACCAGCCACTCCGT
The DNA here is from genome assembly GCA_016206385.1 of Candidatus Rokuibacteriota bacterium. Lineage (GTDB taxonomy): Bacteria > Methylomirabilota > Methylomirabilia > Rokubacteriales > CSP1-6 > JACQWB01. The sequence continues at coordinate 384 of JACQRS010000289.1, forward strand.
TGTGGCTTTCCCGGAGGCGCCGAAGACGGCTGCCCCTCCTGAGTAGAAGTCAACGAAGCCCACCTTCAGCTCGGCCGGCGCTCCCGCTGGCTTGGCCTGCGCCGCTGTTTCCGGGGCGGAAGCCACGAAGACCAGCGCCCCGATGGCGACCAGCCCTAGCAACACGGCCAGGGTTGACTTGAACTTACGCATGTCAGGTCCTCCTTTCCTCCAGTTCCTGATCCGCGAGATTTAGAGATGACCAACGCCCTCGAGACGTCGGCCACCCTCCGGTCCAATGGCCCCCCTTATACTCCAGAGCGCTGAGCAACGCAAGACCCCGATTTAGGTCTCACGTCGGCCAGCGCCCGGTGGCCCGGAGCAGCTCAAAGAGCCGGGCGCCGGTGAGGGGAACCCGGGTGACCTCCACGCCGTAGTCGCTGAGGGCGTCCTCCACCGCGTTGGCGATCGCCGCTGCCGGGGCGATGATGCCGCTCTCGCCCACGCCCTTCACGCCGAGCTCGTTCAGGGGTGACGGGTAGGCCAGGTGGGCCACCTCCAGCGGCGGCACGTCGTCGGCCCGCGGGAGCCCGTACTCCATGAAGCTGCCGCTCAGGAGCTGGCCCTCGGGATCATAGAGCAGCTCCTCCGAGAGCGCGCTGCCGATCCCCTGGACGATGCCCCCGTGGAGCTGCCCCTCCACCACCATGGGGTTGATAGGCTGGCCGCAATCGTGAACGGCCGCATACTTGAGCAGGGCAATCCGGCACGTCTCGACGTCCACTTGAACGACGACCGCGTGGACCCCGAAGGCCCAGGTGACGGTCCCGGGATAGAAAAACACGCAGGCCGCAAGCCCGGGCCCCCCGGCTGACTCGAGCGCCCGGCTCCTGACCGCGGCGTCCGCCACCTGGCCGAGGCTCAGGCTCCTGTCCGGGACCCCTTTGACGAACACCCGCCCTTCGGCCAGCACCACGTCCTCCGCCGCGCATTCGAAGAGGTCCGCCGCGACGAGCCTGGCTTTCCGAGCCACCTCGCGCGCGGTCCGCGCCACCGCCGGCCCCGCCACCGCCGCCACGCGGCTCGCGATGGTACCCATCCCGTGGGCGACGAGCTGGGTGTCCCCACCGACGACCATCACGTCCTCGATCGGCACTGCCAGCTGGTCGGCGCAGATCTGCGCGAGCGTGGTCTCGTGAGCCTGTCCCTGAGCCGAGACCCCGATGTGCACCCGCACCGTGCCCCTCGGATCCACGCGGATGTCGGCACCCTCGAAGGGGCCGAGCCCTGTGCCTTCCACATAGGCGGCCAGGCCGATGCCGATCGGCTTCGCGCTTCCCCGCCGGCGCGCCTGCTCCTGCCGCCAGCCGGCATAGTCGAGGAGGGCGAGGGTTTTCTCAAAGCCTGACGGATAGTCCGCGGGGTCATAGCTGATCGGCACGCCGTCGCGATAGACCAGCCCAGGGCTGAACGGCATCTCCTCCGCGCGAATCATGTTCCTCCGGCGGAGCTCGGCCGGGTCCATTCCGAGCCGGCACGCGGCGCGGTCGAGCAGCCTGTCGAGGACGAAGGCGGCCTCGGGCCTGCCCGCGCCGCGGTAGGCGGCGGCAAAGGTCTTGTGGGTCACCACGTTCTGGCCGACACCGCGGTAGTTCGGCACCCGGTACGGACCGGGCAGGTGGTTGATCGTGTTCTCGGTAATGGCCTCGCCGAGCGTCGGATAGGCGCCGTGGTCGCGCGTAAATGTGGTCTCGAGGGCCACAATCGTGCCGTCACGGAGGAGACCCATGCGTGCCTGGTGCTCCTGGTCTCGGTCGGCTGCCGCAGCGAGGAAGTGCTCGCGGCGGGTCTCGACCCATTTGATCGGGCAACCGAGCCGCCGCGCCACAGCGGGCACCAGGATGTCTTCGGCGTAGACGTGACCTTTGGTCCCGAAGCCGCCCCCGACCTCCGGCACCCGGACTCGAACCTCGTTTTCGGGCAGGGACAGGATCGCGGCGATCGCGCTCCTGACGGCGAACGGGACTTGCGTGGAGACCCACACCGTGAGGAGCCCGCTCTCCGCCTCCGCGTAGGCGAGGACGCCGCGCGGCTCGATGGGCATGCCCGTAACCCGGGGATATCCAAGGCGTGCCTCAACAATCACCTCGGCCCGCGAAAAGCCGGCAGCCGCATCGCCGGTCCCGCCCTCTGTCTCGCCGGCCAGGTTGTCGGGCCACTCATCGTGGACACGCGGGGCGCCCGGCGACAAGGCGCGGCCAACCGAGGAGGCGACGGGAAGCGGCTCGTACTCGACGACCACCCGCTCGACAGCATCGGCCAGCCGGTACGGCTCTTCGGCGACGACAACGGCGACGGCCTCCCCCACGTGCCGCACCTTGTCCCGTGCGAGCACGGGGTGACGGTACGGGCGCAGACGCGGGGCAGGGACGAGCGCAGGCAGTGAGGACCCCAGCTCGGGCAGATCGTCGACGGTCAGCACCGCGCGGACGCCGGCGAGCCGGGATGCCGCGCCGCCGTCGATTGTGAGGATGCGCGCGTGCGCATAGCGGCTCCTGACCACGGCGAGGTGGAGCATCCCGGGGACGCGGAGGTCGTCGAGGTAGCGGCCCCGGCCGAGGAGCAGGCGCGTGTCCTCTTTCCGCTTGAGCGAGGCGCCGACGAGCTTCTCCATGTCGGAGGCAGGGTCAGCGATGCGAGAGGCCCGGCTCAGGTCCTGAGGTGGGCGTCGCGCTGCTTCCGGAGCTCGGGGTCCACGTAGCCCATCAGGTCGGGCTGAGCCCGACCCAGCATCACCTGGAGGTAGGCGGGCTCGAGGCCGATGTTCTCGAAGCCGTGGATGACCCCAGCGGGACACGAGACGCAGTCCCAGCGGCCCAGCACGGTCTCGGCGCGCCGCCCGTCGGCGTCCTGCAAGAAGACGCGCACCGTGCCCTCCAGGATGAAGAAGACCTCCTCCACCTCGTGGGTGTGGGGGGCATTGCCCTGGCCCAGCGGCACGAGCATGACGCTCAGCGTGAAGTGCTCGGCCGGGATGACCCGCGCATCCTGCTTGCCCGAGGCCCCGGCGCCGATGAAGCGGTGCTGCGCTCGCCGGTAGCCCTCGATCCGCGCGTCGGCAAATGCATCCCAATCGGGGATGCGGTCCACGAAGCGGGCGACCCGCTGGCTCAGGAGCTCTTCAAGCGTTGGCATTCCGTCCTCCGAACAGGCGAGGGGTGTGACGGTTCACGATCACGGCCGCTGGCAAACCAGTCGGGAGGGCGTCGTCTATGGCCGACGGAGCGCCGCCAGCGCCCCGGCGAAGGCCTCGAGGGTTCGCTCCACGTCGGCCTCCGTATGGGCGAGGGACACGTAAAGCTTCTGCGCGCCCTTCACCACGCCCCGCTTGAGGCATTCGTAGTTGAAGGCCTTGAGCAGCGCCGTGTCGGCCGTGAGCGTCGAGCGGTAGTCGGTGATCGGCTGATCGGTGAAGAACAGGTCAAACAGCGGCGCCTCGCCCGCCACCTGGCCGGGAATCCCCGAGCGCTTCACGAGGGCAGCGAGCCCGTCCTTCACCGCCGCGCCGATCCGGAAGAGGCGCGCGTAGGTGCCGGGCTTCCGAAGCTCGGCCAGCGTCGCGAGCCCCGCCACCGCCGCGACCGGGTTGCCGCTCAGCGTCCCGACCTGAGCGACGAACTCGGGTGTGCCCTCCAGGCTCGGGTCCAGGTTTCGCATGATCTCCGCCCGGCCGCAGACCGCTGCCAGCGGAAACCCGCCGCCGACAATTTTCCCGTAGGCCGCCAGGTCGGGGACGACGCCGTAGTACTCCTGGGCGCCCCCGTATGCGAACCGGAAGCCGGTCACCACCTCGTCGAAGATCAGCGGGATCTGGTGCCGCTGGGTCAGCGCCCTGAGCCCCTGCAGGAACCCTTTCTCAGGAGGAATCACCCGCTGGAAGGGCTCCACGATCACCGCGGCGAGCTGATCCGCATAGACCGCGAGGAGCGCCTCGGTGGTGGCCAGGTCGTTGTAGGGAGCGATCAGCACCTCGCCCTCGAGGACGTGGGGGATGCCAGCGGAGTCGGGGATCGCTGCGGGGAAGGCCTTGGGGGAGCGCGGGGTGGCGCTCATCAGCGAGTAGTCGTGGTGGCCGTGGTAACCGCCCTCGAACTTGAGGACCTTGTCGCGCTTGCGGTAGGCCCGGGCGATCCTGAGGGCGAAGAACGTGGCTTCCGAGCCGGTGGAGGTGAAGCGCACCTGCTCCGAGCAGGGGATCGCCCGGCAGAGCTCCTCGGCCAGCTGGATGATCGGCTCGTTCAGGAGGAAGTAGGTGGTGCCCTTCGAAAGCTGCTCGGAGACCGCGGCGCCGACCGCCGGGTAGGCGTGGCCGAGGATCATGGGGCCGGAACCGAGGAGGTAGTCGATGTACTCCCGCCCGCTCACGTCGTAGAGCTTCGAGCCCTGGCCCCGCTTGACGACGAAGGCCAGCTCCGGGGGGAAGCGGTGGGTCCCGAGCACGCCACCGGGGAGGTAGCGGGCCGCTTTTTCGAGCAGGTGGGATTCCTCTGAGCTCCTCGCTCTCGGCTCTGGCATCATGCCTCCTTGATGGACAGCGACCGAACGGATGGCCGGAGGATCGGCCGGACTTCCACGCTCTCGCCCTCGCTCACGCCCAGGATCGCGAGCCCGTCCTCCGAGAGATAGCCGGCGTCCCGCTCCGCGGCGTCCACCTCCAGCCACGCGCGGAGCGGCGCGCCGCGCCGGCTCACGAGCTCGACGATGTCGCCCTCGCTCAGCCCGAGCCGCCGCGCCGAGGCTTGGCTGAGCCGGCAGATCCGGCGCCCCTCCTTATACTCCAGGCCGTCCTGGCAATGCAACCTGAGGGTCGGTCGCGCGAGACCGAGCTCGGCCCGCCGTCGCTGGGTCTCCGCCTCGTCCACGGCGCCGTTCCGAAGCAGCACTCCGTAGATGCTTTCGGCTTTGGTCAGGCTGATCAGCCCCTCGGCCACGTCCCGGGCCACGCGCGCTGGGTCACGCTCGGGCGGATCGCCGTAGCCTCCGCCGCCTGAGGATTCCATCACCACGAGGTCTCCCGACCTGAGCGGGAAGCCGCTCACCTTGCCGGGCAGCGGAGAGGGCTCGATCTCCTGGGCGTCCCTGATGACGAAAAAGCGGTTGGGCGCTCCCGACCTTCCGGCGCAGACGCCGTAGGGCGGCAGGAGATTCTTCTCGGCCAGGACCGAGAGCTGGCCCTCGGGGGCAAGGAGCCGCACCTCCCGCCGGAGCCCGAGCCCGCCGCGCCAGCGGCCGTCGCCCCCGGAGTCCACGCGTAGCTCAGTCCGCTCCACCCTGAGCGGGTACTTCTGCTCCACCGACTCGACGGGCTGGAGCGTGGTGATGTCGCTCTCGGTGAACGTCCTGACCGCGTTGTTGCCGTCGCCACCCTCGAAGGCGCCGGTGCCGCCCGCCGGGTACTCGTAGAAGATGAGCGGCGCGCCGGTGCGCGGATCGGTCCCACCCACGTAGCAGTGGTTGCCACCGCCTTTGAGGTCTCCCGTAACCTTTCCCTGGATGGCCTGGGCCAACGCTCCCATCACCGCTGACTCCACGCAATACTTCACCTCCACCATTCCTCCACAGGCCGCCGGGAGCCGCGCGTTCACCACGCTGCCTTCGGGAGCGATGAGCGTGAGGGGGCGGAAGGCGCCCGAGTTGATCTCGCCGCCTGGATCGAGGAACGCCTTGAGGATCGTGAAGGCGCCGGTGGGAGCCATGGCGGGTCCGACGTTGGTCGGGCCCTTGGTCTGGGGGGCCGAGCCCGTGAGGTCAACCACGACCGAATCCCCGGCGATCGTGACCCGGGCCCGGATCAGGAGCGGCTCGAACCGGTCCCGGCCGCCTTCCAGATAGGCCTCATAGCAGTACTCCCCATCGGGAAGCTCCCGG
>JACQRS010000290.1 GCA_016206385.1 Candidatus Rokuibacteriota bacterium
CCCTTCATCTCGTCACCCCGGTGCGGACTCGTCTTGAATCGCGCTCGCGAGCAGCACCCAATATACGCCCAACGGCAACGTGGCGATCGGACAGAACAGCATCACCACGCCCGCGCCCAGTAGCCCCGCGATGGGGCCGATCCCGAGCCACCCGCGCTGGGCCGTCTTCCCTCTCGGAACGGCCGCCCGTGCACGCTCGGCCAGAACACCCAGGAGGAGCATCCAGGCCATGAGACCCAGCGGTCCGAGCGTGACTCCGAGAAGGAGATACCCGTTGTACGTGTTTGCGAACGTGGTGCCCGTGCGCTCGAGCGGCCCAAACCCCGTTCCGATCTCGCGCTCCCAGGTGCCGATTCCGCCGCCCATGAGCGGATTACCCCCGATGAGCCTCAGCGCCGACCATGACTCGGCGTAATACTCCTGGAATACGCGCTGTTCGGTGATCTCCGATTCCGCGAGCCTCGGGACGGTGTACGAACGCGCCCAGTCGTCCACCGAGGCATTCGCATACATGTGCCATGGCCCCGCCGGGAAGTGTACCTGGGGCGTGTGCGAACTCATGAAGTGCTTGGAATGAAGAACCTCGTGTCTTCGCTCGCCCATCGGCACGAACACCCACTCGCCCGGCTCCAGGAGCATGCGCTCTCGGTACCCGGACGGAAGGACCAACAACGCGAGCAGCGCCGTCGCCAGAACGAGTCCGGTTTGCGGAAGCCATTTCCGTCGCGTCGCCGCCCCCGCCGCCAGGAGCGACCCGACGACCAGGAGCGGCGCGATCACGACCCCGCTCACCACGGATCCCACCCCCACCAGTAGGGAGCCGGCCCTCCGGACCCATGGCCGCCCGTTGCTCTGTAAGAAGACCCACACGACGGGAGCCAGGAGAACGGTCGCGGCCAGCAGGCTCTGGCGCTCCGGGAAAAACGAGCGAACCAGGAAGGGCGGCGCCCCTCGAATGATCTGCCATAAGGAAGCTGCGCTCATCACGCCAAACCAAATACTGAGGCCCGCGCCGAGGATGCCCCACGCCTTCGGCCCGCGGAGCCAGCGTCGAAGCAACCAGCAGAAGACGACATACGTGTCCAACATCTGAAGAGCATCCTTCCACCCCGCCAGCGGGCGCGGACCGGCGAGAAGGGACAGCACGCCGACGGCGGGCAGAAGCAGAAACGCCGAATCGAGTCCGCCGAGCGTCTCGCGCCGCAGGTACTCCAGCCTCGTCCGGCGATCCGGGACGCGAACGCACCCGCCCAGTATTCGCAGAAGCTCGAAGCCGGCTCCGATCCAAATCAGGGGATCCACGAGGGGGAGCCGCATGGACTGGGAGCCCCCCGAGGAGCGCTCGAGATCGAGCTGCACTGAGAACGGCACGGCGGCGAGGATCAGAAGCAGCATCCAGGCGCGGTGCGACCCGCTCGACATCGAGGATGCGATCTCCCCTCCGGCCGGGGCTTTCTCCTCCCGGCGCTGCGGGACGGTGGCGCCGTCGTTCATCAAGAGCGCGGCAAGCAACACGAGCATCAGCAGCTCCATGAGCACCAGCGCGACCGGGCCCAGCACACTCGTGGCGCTTTCGGAGGCCTGTTCTCTCACGACCGTGAATACGAGCAGGCCCACACACGCGAGGACCGCGAGGGCCGCGAATGCGGCCTTGAGGCAACCGAGGGCGCCGAAGCGCAATTGCCACGGTCCCCTCACCGTGTAGAACGCGATGGGCACCCCGAGCAGCAGGAGGCGGGCCAGCGCAAGCCTCACAACCTTGCCGCTCCCCACGGGGATGTCCACCGTCCCGCTCCGAGCATAGGAGTAGATGAGCACAAGTCCGACGAGGAGCAGCAGGAATCGAGCGGGGGCGGATGCTCGAGACCACGGCAGGGCTCCGGAGAGAAGGAGAGCGCCCGCGAGCAGAATGCCGATCCACGGCGCCCCCCCCGAGCCCTGGGGAGCAAACGGCGCAAGAACGAGCCAGGCTAGAGGAAGGACCCACGCGAGACGGAACTCCGGGTTCGAGGAAACTCTTCGGGAACCCGACATCGCGCTCGGCAGAATCTCCTTCGACCGGGTCTTCATCGTCGCACCTGGCGCCCCCATGGCGTGGCGG
>JACQRS010000282.1 GCA_016206385.1 Candidatus Rokuibacteriota bacterium
CGCCCCCAGCTCCACAGCGATGGATTTCACAAAGACCCCCATCGCAGAGATCATTCCGCCAGAGACGACCAGCATGCTGAAGGCCGCCGCCACGATGGTCCATGCAGAGTGTGGTCTCGAATTTGATTCAGGGGACATGCGAGTCTCCTCCGGTATTCTCGGGGCTCATACTGATCCCCAGCATGGAAGTCCAATCAATAGCGAACCGGGGCGATCGTTTCGCCAGTAGCGCGGAGATTCCCTCCCGCCAATCCTCGCTGCCCCAGGCTCGTGAAAACGCATCCTCCTGCTGTGTAGCCTTCGCATCGGGATCACCCAGCCCGCCCGTCAGCGCAATCTTCGCCAGAGATAGCGCTGTGGGTGACATCGCGAGAAGAGCCTTCAGCAATGCCTCAAGGCCGGTGGCAAACGTCGCCGCTGGCTGGACGCGGTTGATAAGCCCCCACTTCAGAGCGACGTTGGCGTCTACGCTGCGGCCCGTGAGAATCATCTCCAGGGTTCGGGGGTGCCCGACGGTCCGCACGAGATGGTGGAGCGTTCCCCAGCCAGGGATGAATCCGTAGCACGCCTCCGGCAGGCGGAAGGAGGTTCGTGGAGAGGCCAGCCGCAGGTCGCAGGACAGGGCCAGGCCGATCCCGTCCCCGATCACATGGCCGTCAATGGCGGCAATGGTAGCCTTGCCCATCCGAGCGATCCGAGTGAAGGCTGCCTGACCGGCCATGCTTACCTCCCGTGCCCGTTCCTTGGGGAAGGCCCGCCAGAACCTCAGATCCCCTCCGGAGCAAAAGACGCCGTCAATGGCGCTGGCCAGAACCACCACCCTGCCTTCGGCATCCGTTGCGACCACATCGGCGGCTGCCCCCAGTTCCTCCAGGGCCCAGGCGTCCAGAGCGTTGATGGGCGGTCGCCGGAGTCGGATGGTGCGGACGGGTCCGCTGGCCTCAACGTTTACCCACTGGGCTGCCACGATCGTATTCCTCGCTGTCGGACGTCGCGGAGGTGCAGCAGGGCCCGGACGATACGCCGACCGTTTCGGCGGCGAGGGCGTCACAGGGGCCCTCGGGTCCCGGCTGGGCCGGCGAGGACCCGAGGAGCCGGTCCGCCAGGTTTGCCAAAAGACGAGCCGGAGTATCCTTGACGCCCTGGGCGATATGTATCGCGCGGCGCATCTCGTCCTGGGTGCAGCCGGCTTCGGCGCCCCGGCGGACGTGGTAGCGCAAGCAGGGCTCGCAATTAGCCGCCAGGGCTGCCCCGATGGCGATAAGCTCCTCGCTCTTGGTATCGAGAGGACTGGTCATGGTCGGTCTCCTCCAGGTGTCGCGATCATCGAATGGCACCCCTCCACTGTTCAGGAGGCCAAGCTTCAGCTCGGGGGGCTGGCCATCTCCCTGGTGCGATCAGCGATATCCAGGGCCGTCTGGATCGCCTCCTCTGACCAGCCAAGCGTTTTCGCCTCCTCGATGCAGGAACGGAGCGCCGTTGCGGTCCCCACCGTTCTGGCCACGCCCACGGCGATGAGTGCTCGATCCCGGGGGGTGAGAAGGAAGGCCCCTTCCCCCCGCTGCTGTGATTTGCCGAGGAGGGGAGAGGGGGCCTTGCGAGCCCGCACGGATATGCTGAAGAGCTCGCCAGGAGCAGCCTGTCCCCGTCTGGAGAGGACCTCTACCTCCTGGAATCCTGCGGCCTGGATGAGGCCGAGATATTCACGTTCCTCCAGGGCTCCCCCGATGCAGCGGGCCCACGCCTCGGGGTCGGTTCTGATGGCGGAGGGCAGGGGGTCAGTCGAGACGATGTCAGAGACCACCATTCGCCCGCCAGGTCTCAGGACGCGAAAGGCCTCCCAGAAGACCTGGCCCTTGTTGGGGGCCAGGTTGATGACGCAGTTTGAGATTACGACGTCCACCGACTCGGGCGAAAGCGGCAGCGCCTCGATGTCCCCCTGCCGGAATTCGACGTTGGCGATGCCCATGGCTGACGCGGCCCGGCGTGCCCGGTCGAGCATCTCCTCAGCCATGTCAACGCCGATGGCCTTCCCGGTTGGCCCGACCCGCCTGGCAGCAAGGAACACGTCGATCCCACCCCCGCTGCCCAAGTCCAGGACGACCTCGCCTGTTCTGAGCTCCGTCAGGGCCACGGGGTTGCCGCATCCCAGCCCCATGGAAACGACTGCCGGGTCCAGGGAGGCAATGTCCTCCGGCGAATACCCACGGCCGCAGGACCGATCGGTTTCTCTTCGATCCTCCCGTGGCCTGCAACACGCGCTTCCCTCTGCGGCCAGCGCCCCGTACCGATTCCGCACCACGTCCTTGATTGTTTTTTCGTCGTTCATGGACAGCCCTCCCCGCTAGTGTGCCGTCGTCATTCGACCCGCGCGCCGTTTGGAGCCGGCCGGTTGACCGTGAGAAGCGCGATCTCCCCGCCCCCGTGACAGCCGACCCCCAGGAGCATCCCCTCGGACCTGACTCCCCGGATGGTAGCGGGAGCCATGTTTGCGACGAGAACCACCTGGAGTCCCACGAGGTCATCGGGTCGGTACGCGCCCGCTATCCTCGCGACCACCTGCCGGCTCTCCACCGCGAGGTCCACTTGGATTCGCAGGAGATGATCTGTCGTCGGAACGGGTTCGGCTGCGACGATCGTTCCTATGCGCAGGTCGAGCTTTCGGAACTCCTCTACCGAGAGCATGGCTTCTCCCGTGCAATCCCGGCATCCTCGTCCTTCATCAGCATAGACGGATGGCTGGGTGGTTTCGTGACGCGGGGATCGAGGGGTGGATTCTGGAGGGTCGATATCAGGCAGGCGGGATGTGACCCGAGGATGGGGCCGCACTGGCGGTCCTGCCAACGCGAGCCTAGCAGCTCAACGCGCCTCCTTC
>JACQRS010000288.1 GCA_016206385.1 Candidatus Rokuibacteriota bacterium
GATGAGGATGGCGAGCGGCGGCGCCGCGCGGAGCGGGTGGATGGCCACCCGCTCCAGCAAGGCGGCGAACACCGCGACGCTCGCGACGGTGAGCGCGAAGGCGGGCGCCAGGCCCGCCCCGCGGTTGACCAGCGTGAACATCAGGAGCGCACCCAGCATCACGAACTCGCCCTGGGCGAAGTTGATGATGCGGGTCACGCTGTAGACGATGACGAAGCCGAGCCCGATCAGGGCGTAGGCGCCCCCCACCACCAGCCCGGAGGCCAGGTACTGGGCGATCTGCTCGGCGAAGGTCACGGCGGCTGCGCTACTTGGCCGGACGCCACTGGCCGTCGAGGATCTGGATCATCGTGACGGCCCGCCGGTCCAGACCGTTGTGGTCCGTGGGGGAGAAGTCGAACACGCCGGTGATCCCGACGAAGTTCCTCGTCGTCTCGATCGCGGCGCGCACCTTCGCGCGGTCCGTGCCGGCCTTCTCCATCGCGGCCGCGACGAGCTTGATCGCGTCCCACGCGTGGCCCCCGAAGGTGTTGCGCGAGCCGTACCTGGCCTCGAAGTCCTTCGCGTAGGCGAGCAGCACCGCCTTCTGCGGGTCGTTGTCGCCGAGATGCTCGGCGACGAGCAGCTTGCCCGCGGGGAAGACGACGCCGTTGGCCGCGGGGCCGGCGAGCTGGATGTACATCTTGTTGCCGACGCCGTGGCTCTGGAGGAGCGGCGCCTTGATGCCGAGATCGGCGTAGTTCTTCGTGGCGATGGAGGCCGACGGCGGGATGGACCAGACGACCACTGCGGTGGGCTCGGCGGCCTTCACCCGTGTGAACTGGGGCGTCATGTCCACATCCTTCGTGCCGAACTTCTCCTGGGCGACGATCTGGATACCGGCCTTCGGCGCGGCTTTCTGGAACTCGATCCAGCCCAGATCGCCGAAGGCGTAGTCCACGTGGAGCCAGGCGACCTTCGTCAGCCCCTTCGCTTTCAGGTAGTCCACCAGCACACCGATGATCAGGAAGTCGCTCTGCGGCGTTTTGAACACCCACTTCCGCTCCCCAACCGGCTCGACGATCTTGATGGCCGCCGCGCACGAGACGAGAGGAACCTGCGCTTTCTGGACCGTGTCCAGGATGGCCAGCGAGGTTCCCGAGAGCGTGGTGCCGACGATGGCCGCCACCCGATCCTCCTCAATGAGCTTCTTGGCGGCCAGCACCGCCCTGGTTTCATCGCTCGCGTCGTCGTAGATGACGACCTTGACCGGATGCCGCTTGCCGTCCGGTCCCGCGATGCCGCCCCGGGCGTTCACCTCCGCCTCCAGCATCTGCGCGGTGTCTCGCTCCGGGACCCCTAGCGACGAGCCGGGACCGGTGATGGAGAAGATCGCGCCGATCTTGTACGGCTCCTGGGCGGCGGCGACCCCGGAGAGCCACAGGACGGCCGGCAGAACGAGAATGAGGCCGAGCCCTTTCCGTGTCATGATGCTGCCCTCCCTCTGTTTCGGTCGGACCAGCGGTGGCGGGCGAGCTTCTCCACGATCGCCAGGATCTCCTCCGCCCGGTAGCGCCGATGCCCGCCGAGGGTGGAGACGTGTGGAAGTCGCCCCTCGCGCGCCCAGCGGGCAATGGTGGCAGGCGAGACTTCGAAGAGCCGGGCCACCTCACCCCGCGACAGGTACCGACGGTGAAGCCTTTCGCCCGAACGCCGTGATCGCTTTACGTCCTTCATCGCTTTGGAGCAGGCTGATCGTTTCCGTGGACAACGTCAATGGCGCAAACGTCTCATTTTTCTGCTCCAGCGGATTGACTCGCGTACTCGGGCCTTGTCGCCACGACGGGCGGCTTCACGACTCCTTCAGGACCCCCCACCACCCGTCGGCGCGCCAACTGCGTATGCTTCCCATCAGTCTCCTGATTGGTCACACCGGGCTTCAGAGGCGTCGGGGTGTTGCCTCAGCCCTCACGCCAGGCCTGCTCACGGCTCCGCCTCAACCGGAGAGAGGGGATTGTAATCGGGCGAAGCTCGCCCGCTCTCAGGATGAGCCAGGCCTTGGCCTGAAGCTGCCCCAGGAGAACGAGCACCCCAGCCAGTGCCGACCAGAGCGAAACCCGCGCCTCGATGGCGAGGCCCAGGAGCGCGAGGGGAATGACGTGACCCGCCACGAAGACTCCGACGACCATGCTGGGCACCATGAACGAGGCGGTGGCCCGTCGGAAGGCGAAGTCGCCCGGCCACGCGAGGTAGCCGGCCCAAACCAGGGCGCTCAGGACGACAAGCCCGGCCATCACGCGCGGCAACTCGCCCACACCGGCCACTCCCAGCAGGGGAAGGGCGAGAGCCAGGACGCCTGCCCCCGAGGCGAGGGCCGAGACCAGGAAGAGCGACGGCATGAGCGACACGTTCCACGCCGCGACCCCCTTGGCCCGCGAGAGGATGGCGCCTTGGGCGAGGACGAGGAGCAAGGCGGCGAGCGTTCCCGCGATGCGCCAGCCACGGTGGGGTCGGACGAGGTCGGTGGCAGCCGCCAGGACGAAGGCGCCTCCGGCCCACAGCTCTCTCGACATCCAAGAGGTTCCGATCTTTCTGAGCACGAAGAGGCCCCTCGGGGGACGGCCTGCCTCGGCGGCCACGCAGAGAAACCCGGCCAGGACCAGCCCCGGCCCGAGGACCGACGCCACGCGGAGAAGGGTCGAGAGTCCGAATCCGGAAAGGGCAGCCGCCACGACGTACGTCCCGGCGCCCGCTCCCCCGAGGAAGAAATTGGCCGCGGCCAGCCGGCCCCAGAGGCTCTGTCGCGCTGCGGGGAGCAGTTCGGCGTCCATGGGTCACTCCGTGACGTAGTAGACGGAGGGGTTGGTTCCCAGCTCGGGCATGAGCGGGACAGCGCCCCGCTCCTTGATCAGCTTGCACGCCGGGCTCTCAGCGTCGTCCAGGTCGCCGAAGATGATCGCGCCGGCAATGCATGCGACCGCGCACATGGGGGTGGCCTCAGGATCCACGCCTGGTCTGAGTTCGCGCGCGATTCCCCGGTCAACCCGGTCCACGCAGAACGTGCACTTGGTCATCACCCCGCGGCGCGCGGGTTGGGCCGTGGCCTGCTCGGCGGGAGTCGGCTGCCCGGGGAAGTGCCAGCTCGCGTCCTTGATCAAATGGCGTGCGCGATACGGGCACGCCATCGCGCAGTAGCCGCACCCCACGCACCGGTCGTACTCCACCCAGACGATCCCGTCCTCGCGCTGCTGGCTTGCGCCCGTGGGGCAAACTGGGACACACGGGGGCTCGACGCAGTGCATGCACTGCATCGGGAGGAACAGCCGTCGGACATCGGGATACTCGCCGACCTCCGAGTCGGCGACAAAGCGCCACAGCACGCCTGCGGGCAGCCCGTTCTCCTGCTTGCACGCGATGGTGCACGTCTGGCACCCCACGCACCTGACCAGGTCGATCACCATGCCCCAGCGCACTTCACTGCCTCCAGAGGGAGACATGCGGCGGGGATGCCCTGCCGAGCGAATCCGAGGAGCCGTAGCGGGCTGCGAAGCGCAGGACGCCGCAGCGCTCCGAGCGGCCCAACAGCGTTGGCCGCGAGGACGCCCCCCGCCGCGGGGGGTTGGGGGGGCCAGCGGCGGTGTCCGAGCGAGCCGGGCCCGTCGAGGCGAGGAGGCCTGAGCGAGGCAGGGTACCCCGGCGCATGGTTCACTCGCCTCACACCTTGCGGATCGCGACCCGGACCAGGTCGGCGCCGCTGCCTGTGGCATCGGTGAGGTCGAGGTCGATGGCCGAAACCTGGTTGAGGCTGGGCATCCCGAGATCCCGCGCCACCGGCGTCGCCCAGTGGCCGAACTGCTGGAGGGCCACGGCCACGTCCGGGCGCACGCCCTCTCTCAGGATCGCGCGCCCCTTCGTGCGCCCCGTGGGCGACTCGATCTCGACGAGATCGCCGTCCTGGATCCCGAGCGCCAGCCCCGTCCTCCGGTTCAGCATCACGCCGAAGTGGCCGACTACCAGGCGAGCCACTTCCGCCAACACCGGCAGGGAAACGTCGGCACCCCAGGAGTACTGCATGCTCCGGCTCGTCAGGAGCCAGAGCGGGAACTCCTCCGGGCGGCGCCCGTGCTTGAGCGCGACCCTGGCCCAGATGTCGGGGAAGTCCCTCCAGATCGGCAGCGGCCGGTACTCGTCGAGCTGGGCGTCCCACCAGCGGATTCCCCGCTCGTGGAGACGGCGCCCGAGCTCCTCCCCCACGCGCTTGAGCCGCTCCTGGTACGGCAGCTCGTAGCGCAGCCCCTGCGCCACCATGACGGGGTGGAGGTAGTAGTTCACGATCGGGAACGGGACGAAGAAGGCACCGTGGGCTTTGAACCAGTCCAAGCCGAGCTCGGTCTTCCCGCCGGTGAGGCTCAGCGTCGCGGCGCGGCAAACGCGGTCCCAGACCTCCTGAGCGGCCGGCCGGATGGGGGGATCCCGGACGTCGAAGTACTTCCGCTTGAGGGGCACCCCTGTCCCCGCTCCGCGGTTGAGCGCCTGGAGGTAAGCGGGGAGAAGGCCGCAGCGCTCCGCCAGCTCCGTCGCGATGTCGGTGAGGTCTCGGCAGTTGACCGGGGGATCCGTCACGGGCTGGCGCAGCGCGAAGCCGGTATGCTCCCAGTACTGCTCCATGTACTTGGTCCCGCCGATCCGGTAGAGCTGGCAGGACTCCAGGTCCGTGGCCTCGGGGAGCAGGAGATCGGCGTACCAGTTGGTCTCGTCCTGGGTGTAGGCGAAGGCCGCGACGAACGGGAAGCGTTCGAGCGCCGCCTCGACCCGGCCCGTCTCCCAGTTGGAGATGGCCGGGTTGGTCCGGTAAATGATCCAGACCTCCGGAAACGTGGTGCGCGGCCAGTGCTCGGGCGGCTGGTCCAGAAAAAGCCACGGCAGGTGAGCGGGGGAGAGCGCCGGCGACCAGGGAGAATCGGCAGCCAGGGGCACGAGAGTTCGGTAGCCGCTCCTGATGTGGGGACTGGCTTCCCATCGCGCCCTGTCCGTCGGGTTGAGGGGCTGCGCCATGAAGCCGTCTGAGCCCGGCCTGACCGACTCGAGCCGGTTCCGGGCTGGGCGGTTCAGCCGCACCGTGGTCCCCAAGATTCCTCCCGGCACTTCCAGGGCTCCGACCAGTGCGGCGAGGACCGTGCGGGCCCAGCAGCACTCGTAGCCGCCCCAGCCGTTGCTCACCGTCTTGCCGAGGAGCACTGCCACAGGACGGTGAGGGAGCGTGAGGCCATCCACCTGGATCGTGCGCCCCACGCCTGCGTGGGAGAGGTATTCCCGAGCAAGCCGCCGCACCGTGGCGGCCGGCACATCGGTGATGGCTTCGGCCCACGCGGGCGTGTACGTGCTCACGTGGTCCCTGAGAAGCGCGAACGCCGGGCGCACCGAATCGGCGATGCTCCACCGCTCGCCGTCAGGCCCCAGCTCGACGCCGGCCGCCAGAAACGTCCCCTCCAGCGCCGGGCGCCTCAGCTTCGGATCGTCGAAGGCCACCGGGCGCTCGCGCTCCAGATCCCAGACCAAGGGCTTCATGGACCCGGGATCGCGGAGGTAGTAGCCGTGGGGAGCGACCAGATAGGCTGAGCTGGTCATCGTCTCGAGGAACGGAACGTCGCAGGTCTTGCGCCAGTCAGTCTCGTGAAGGATCACGTAGAGGAGCCCGAAGAGCAAGGCTGCGTCGGTCTTGGGGCGAATGGGCACCCACTCCGTCGCCCCGGCCCCGGTCACGGAGAGGTGGGGCTCGATCTGCATCCACCTGAGCCCGCGCACCCGCGCCTCACCGTGGCGAAAGATACCGGTGACGCCGGCTGAGGCGTCGCCGTTGTAGCCAAAGGAGAGGACGTAGTCGCAGCGCGGGGTGTCCGCGGCCACGGTGAAGGCCCGGTGCCAGAACTCGCCGTAGAGGTGCTCGGAGTGGTAGCACTTCACGCCCTGGCCGCTGCCGATTCCCTGATCCACGGGCCCCCACGCGGCCAGGAATGCGGCGAAGGTGCCGAGATACGCCGGGGCGATCCCGCCCGAGCCGAACGTGACCGCCAGGCGCGGATACCCGGTCTCCTCCACGAGGCCCGTGGCGCGGATCCGGTTGAGCTTCTCGGCGAGCAGCCCGAGGGCCTCATCCCAGGAGATCTCCCGCCAGCCGGGGTCCTCGCGCCGTCCCTTCCGCGGATTGGTACGCTTCATCGGCGCCCTGATCCGGTTCGGGTTGTAGAGCTTCTGGATCAGGCCGTACGCGCGCACGCAGACCTTCCCGCACGCGGGATGGATCTCGGCGAAATCGGCGTTGGGCTCGACCCCCACGGCCACGCCATCCCTGACGATGACCTTCAGGAGGTCAGGGCCCGCCACGCACTGGTAGCAGTAGACGGGGATCTTCTGCGTCGGACCGCTCACGGCATCTCCAGCTCGAGTCGGGCGAGCTCCGTCATGATGCGTTCGTGGACCGCAGGACCCGCCACCTCACGCTCCACCGCCTCAAACGCCTCGGCGAGCCCCCGCTGCTCCCCGGGCGGAAGGATCTGGTCGGCCAGCGGGAAGAGCACGCCGTTCTCCTTGTCGATGTGAGCACGGAGGAGGGCGACATAGCGGCGCACGGCGTCGGCAGCCTTCGGCCCGTCTGTCTCAGCGATGGCCCGCACCAGCGCGCGGCCCTCCTCATGCTCCATCAACATGACGCCGACCGGCCCGCCGGCTCGCGGCAGGCCGTGGCGCTCCAGGAGGGGGAAGAGATGCTGCTCCTCCTTGCCGTGGTGGCAGCGGTCGGCAAAGGTTCGGAAGAAGTCGACGAGCCACGCGCGGAGCTTCGGATCCACGGCTTTGCCTGCCTCGAGGGCGCGACCGAGGCGCTCCAGAAGCGCGAGCGCCCTCAGGATCACCTCGTGCTCGGCGCGGAGCATGGCCGTCGGAGAAGCTCCGGCGTCGGGGTGATGATGCGTCGGGATGAGCGGAATCGATGTTTTCATGGGTTCCCTCACGCGGGGGCAGCGCAGAGCTTCTCGGCCCGGCTGAGGCCGAGCAGGGCCGCTCCCAGGGCTCCGACTAGGTCAGGCTCGGCAGGAATGTTCACCGGGATCCCAACGGTCTCTTCCAGCGCCCTGACCATCCCTGCCTGCCTGGCCACCCCGCCGATGAACGTAAGCTCCGGCTCGAGCCCCACGCGCTTCAGCAGGGCGAGGGCCCGATTGGCCAGGGAGAGGTGGATGCCGCGCAGGATGTTCTCCACGCTCACCCCGGCCGTCACGTGGTTGATGATCTCCGACTCGGCCAGGACGGCGCACACGCTGGAGATCGGCTGCGGCGCGTCGGCTTCGAGCGAAAGGGGCCCGACCTCGTCGAGCCGGACTTCGAGGTAGCGCGCCGCTCGCTCGATGAAGCCGCCGGCCCCCGCGGCGCACTTGTCGTTGGTCCTGAACTCCTTGACTTTCCCACCTTCCCGGACCCTGATCGCTCGGGTCGACTGACTCCCGACGTCGAGCACGCAGGTGGTGTGGGGGAAGAGGAAGACTGCGCCGCGAGCTCCGCAGGTGATGTCAGTGATCTGGATGTTCCGGAAGAGGACGTTGTAGCGGCCGAAGCCCGTCGTCGCGGTGTACGCGAGGTCCCCCTGCGAGCATCCGGCCTCGGCCAGGGCCAGGTCCCGCGTTTCCCGAGCCACCCCAGGAAAATCCGGGCGGGTGCGCACAGCGCCTTTGCCCAGAACCCGCCGGGCCTCGTCCAGGATCACCGCCTTGGTCAACCTGGACCCGACGTCGATGCCTGCCACGAGGAGCATGCCCCTCACCCCCCCGCTACCGTCACGCGCGCGCCGGCGTCCGCCCGCTCGAGGGCCCAGAGGGCAGCGCCGAGGGCCCCCATGAAGTGGGACTCCGGGCTCACGTTCAGGGTGAGCCCGAGCTTGTCCTCCAGAGCCCGGACCATCCCGATGTTCAGGGACACCCCTCCGGTGAACGTGACCTCAGGCTCGATCCCCACCCGGCGGACCAGGGCCACCGTGCGCGCCGCGATGGCGCTGTGAACGCCCCCCAGGATGTCAGCCACCTTCTTCCCCTGGGCTAGGTAGGCCATGATGTCGGACTCCACGAAGACCGTGCAGACGGTGGAGAGCCGCACGGGACTCCGCGCCCGGAGGGAGAGCCCGCCGATCTCGTCGAGGCTCACGCCGATGGCCTCCGCCGCGTTGGCCAGGAAGCGGCCGGTCCCAGCGGCACACTTGTCGTTCATCACGAAGTCTTTGACCTCCCCGCCCTCGCCCACGCGGATCCCCTTGGCGTCCTGGCCGCCCATGTCGATGACGGTGCGGGTGCCGGGGAACACGAA
>JACQRS010000283.1 GCA_016206385.1 Candidatus Rokuibacteriota bacterium
AGACCCTGCAGAAGTTCAAGGGCACCGCCTGGGACCAGAGCCCCGTCTTCAAGAAGGTCTACGAGGAGGAGTACGGCACGTTCGGCGGCGAGCCGTACGGCTGCATCGTGGGCGACTACCACTTCGATCACAGCCCGCCGGACGTCGAGCTCCTGGGCGAGATGGCCCAGGTCGCCGCCGCGGCCCATTCGCCGTTTATCGCCGGAGCGGCACCCACGCTCATGCAGATGGATTCGTGGCAGGAGCTCAGCAACCCGAGGGACCTGACCAAGATCTTCCAGACGCCGGAGTACGCGGCCTGGCGCTCCCTGCGCGAATCCGAGGACTCCCGCTACATCGGTCTGGCGATGCCCCGTTTCCTGGCCCGCCTGCCGTACGGCGCCAAGACCTCTCCCGTCGAGCAGTTCGACTTCGAGGAGGTGACCGCCGGCGCCGACCACACCAAGTACACCTGGGCGAACTCCTCCTACGCCATGGCGGTCAACATCAACCGGGCCTTCAAGCTTTACGGCTGGTGCTCGCGCATCCGCGGCATCGAGTCGGGGGGGGCGGTGGAGGGGCTGCCCACCCACACATTCCCGACCGACGATGGCGGCGTCGACATGAAGTGCCCGACCGAGATCGCCATCACCGACAGGCGGGAGGCGGAGCTGGCGAAGAACGGGTTCATGCCCTTGATCCACAAGAAGAACTCGGACTTCGCGGCCTTCATCGGGGCCCAGTCGCTGCAGAAGCCCGCCGAGTACGACGATCCGGACGCCACGGCGAACGCGAACCTGGCGGCGCGCCTGCCGTACCTGTTCGCCAGCTGCCGGTTCGCGCACTACCTCAAGTGCATCGTGCGCGACAAGCTCGGGTCGTTCAAAGAGCGGGAGAGCATGCAGAAGTGGCTTCAGGACTGGATCCTCAACTACGTCGATGGGGACCCGCTGCATTCCAGCGAGGAGACCAAGGCGCGCAGGCCGCTGGCGGCGGCCGAGGTGGTCGTCGAGGAGGTCGAAGGCAACCCCGGTTACTACTCCTCGAAGTTCTTCCTCCGGCCGCACTACCAGCTCGAGGGCCTCACGGTGTCGTTGCGCCTGGTCTCCAAGCTGCCGTCGCAGAAGAGCGCCTGATCGAGCATCGAGAGGATGGCTGCGGACCGGCCCGGCGCCCGTGAGCGCCGTGCCGGCCGGGACAGCGGGAAGCGGGACGGATGCGGGCCTACGGCCCGCGCTCAGAAAGGAGACGCGGCATGGCTGTTGATATGTTCATCAAAATCGGCGACATCAAGGGAGAGTCCTCGGATTCCGGGCACAAGGAGGAGATCGACGTCCTGTCGTGGAGCTGGGGAATGTCCCAGTCGGGCTCGATGCACATGGGCGGCGGAGGCGGCTCTGGGAAGGTGAACGTCCAGGACCTGTCGTTCACCAAGTACATCGACAAATCGTCGCCGAACCTCCTCAAGTTCTGCTGCAACGGCAAGCACTATCCCGAGGCCGTGCTGACGATCCGCAAGGCCGGGGAGAAGCCGCTCGAATACCTCGTCATCAAGCTGACCGACGTGCTGATCTCCGGCGTGTCCACCGGCGGCAGCGGCGGCGAGGACCGCCTGACGGAGAACGTGACGCTGAACTTCGCCAAGGTCAAGGTGGGGTACCAGCCGCAGAAGAAGGACGGGTCCAAGGACGGCGGTCCCATCGAGATGGGCTGGGACATCGAGGCGAACACCGAGCTGAAGTAAGCGGGGAGCCCGGCACTGCCGCGGGAGCCCCGGCAGGCGGCGAACAGGGGATCCCCGCCCGGCGCCTGGTCGAAGGACACCCCTGGAGAGGTGTGCGAGGGGCAGGGCGCCACCACCGCGACGGGCGGTGGCGCGCGCACCCTGCGCGAGGAGATTGGCATGATTGCGGAACAGAGCCTTCGGGAAGGCAACATCCTGGAGTCCCTGGACCAGCTCCAACAACAGGTGAAGGACGACCCCTCCAACGCCAAGCTGCGTGTGTTCCTGTTCCAGCTCCTCGCCGTGCTGGGCGAGTGGAACCGGGCCATGACCCAGCTGAACGTCGTCGGGGACATGGACGCCGGGGCCCTGGCCATGGTGCAGATGTACCGCGAGGCCCTGAAATGCGAGGTCCTGAGGGCCGAGATCTTCGCCGGCCAGCGATCGCCGCTCATCTTCGGCGAGCCGGAAGAGTGGGTGGCGCTTCTCACGCAGGCGCTCCGGCTGACCGCCGAGGGCCAGCACGCGCAGTCCGGCGCGCTGCGCAAGATGGCATTCGATGCCGCGCCGACTTCCTCCGGGACCATCGACGACCGGCCGTTCGAGTGGATCGCCGACGGCGACGTCCGCATGGGGCCCGTTCTCGAAGCCATCGTCAACGGGCGCTATTACTGGATACCCTTTCACCGCATCTCCAAGATCCAGATCGACCAGCCGGCGGATCTGCGGGATATCGTCTGGATGCCGGCCCACTTCTCATGGGCGAACGGCGGCGAGGCGGTGGGGCTGATCCCCACGCGCTACGCGGGATCGGAGTCCAGCCTGGACGGCAAGATCCGCCTGGCGCGGAAGACCGAATGGATCGAGAGGGACGCGGACACCTGTCTCGGGTTGGGCCAGCGGATGCTGGCGACGAACGCCGGCGAGTTTCCCCTGATGGAGATACGAATGATCACCCTGGACACCGTGGGGGAGGCGAAGGGCTCGGCGTAGGCCCGGGGCCCGAGGCCGGCGGGAGAACGGGGTTCATTCGGAGCGTGCGGGGGGCGGGGTGGCGCAACTGGATCGCTTGCAGCCGTCTCTCCTCGATCGGCTCACCGACGAGGAGCCGCAGGTCCATCAGGAGAGTCGCGACCGCCGCGTCATGTCGCTGCGGCGGCTGCGCGAGGCGGTCGTGCGCGACCTGGCCTGGCTGCTGAACACGGGCGATCTCAGCGCCGTCGTGGACCTGCGTGACTTCCCCCAGGTCGCCCAGTCGGTCCTGAACTACGGCCTCCCGGCCCTGGCGGGCGCGACCGCGTCCAGCGTGGACGCCGCCGCGCTCGAGCGCCTCCTGCGACAGTCGATCTGCACCTTCGAGCCCCGCATCCTCCGCAAGAGTCTAAAGATAAAGGTCATCGTGGCCGGCGACCAGATGAACCACAACGCGCTCAATTTCGACATCGAAGGGGAGCTGTGGGCCCAGCCGGTACCCCTCCGGCTCTACCTCAAGACCGAGATCGATCTCGAGACCGGTAGCATCAGCGTCAAGGACACCAGCGGCCAGGGGTCCGCCTGATGGATCCGCGGCTTCTCAAGTACTACAACGAGGAGCTCCAGCACGTCCGCGAGATGGGCGGCGAGTTCGCCAAAGAGTTCCCGAAGATCGCCAGCCGGCTCGGGCTCGACGGCTTCGAGTGCGCTGACCCCTACGTCGAGCGGCTGCTGGAGGGGTTCGCGTTCCTCGCCGCCCGCGTGCAGCTGAAAATCCACACGGAGTTCCCGCGGTTCACGCAGCACCTCCTCGAGATGGTCTACCCGCACTACCTGGCTCCCACCCCCTCGATGGCCGTGGTCCAGCTCCAGCCGGACCTGGCGGAGGGCTCCCTGGGGGAAGGCTTCACGGTGCCGCGCGGCAGCGTGCTGCGCAGCCCGCTGGGCAAGGGGGACCAGACTCCGTGCGAGTACCGCACGGGCCACGACGTGACGCTGTGGCCCCTGGAGCTCACCGAGGCCGAGTACTTCACGCACGCCCGCGAGATGGGTGCGGTGGAGACACCCGTTCTCCAGAGCGCGAAGGCCGGGCTCCGGCTGCGGCTCAGGACCACCGCCGGCTTGAGCTTCGACCGGCTCGCCCTGGACAGCCTGCCGCTTTACCTGCGCGGCGGTGAGCTGTCGATGCACCTGTTGGAGCAGCTCCTGGCCAATGCGCTCGGCATGGTCGTGGCGCCGGCGCGCCGCCCGCCCGCCTGGCGGGAGGTCGTCGACAGGACGCACATCAGGCGCCTGGGCTTCGAGGATCGGCAGGCGCTGCTGCCCTTCGGCCCGCGCTCGTTCCAGGGATACCGGCTGCTGCACGAGTACTTCGCGTTCCCGGATCGGTTCATGTTCGTCGAGCTCGCGGGGCTCGGTCCGGCCGTCCGCCGCTGCAAGGAGAACGAGATCGACATCACCGTGCTGCTGGATCGCGGCGACCCGTTCCTGCTGAACGCGGTCGGCCCGGCGAACTTCGCGCTGTTCTGCTCGCCGGCGATCAACCTGTTCCCACGGCGCAGCGACAGCATCCACCTCACGGAAGGGCAGACCGAGTACCACGTCGTGCCGGACCGGACCGTGCCGATGGATTACGAGGTGTACGACGTGATCGGCGTGGTCGGCTCCGGGACGGGCGACCGCGAGCAGGAGTTCCTGCCGTTCTACTCGCGCCGCGATCCGCGGCGCTTCGGCGACGGGATGGCGTATTACACCCTGCGCCGGACGCCGCGGGTCCTGTCGTCGCGGCAGCGCGAGGTCGGGCCGCGGGCCAGCTACATCGGCAGCGAGGTGTTCCTCGCTCTGGTTGACGCCGGCGAGGCGCCGTATCGCGGCGACCTGCGCCAGCTCGCGCTGACCACCCTGTGCACGAACCGGGACCTGCCGCTGCACCTGTCGGTGGGGCAGGGCCGAACCGACTTCAATCTACAGACCGGCGCGCCGGTGGCAACGGTGCGCTGTCTCGCGGGCCCGACGCATCCCAGGCCTTCCCGCGCCGAGGGCGAGACGGCCTGGCGGCTGATAAGCCACCTCACTCTCAACTACCTGTCGCTGCTGGACACCGATGAAAAGCAGGGGGCGGTGGCGCTGCGCGACCTGCTGCTGCTCTATGGCGGTGACAGCGAGGCCTCCCTCCAGAAGCAGGTCGAAGGGGTCCGATCGGTGACCTCGACGACCGTCACCCGGCGTCTTTCGTCGCCCGGCCCGATCGCCTTCGGTCGCGGGCTGGAGGTGACGGTGGCCTTCGACGAGGCCGCCTTCGGAGGGAGCGGTGTGTTCCTGCTGGGGGCGGTCCTGGAGCAGTTTTTCGCCAGGTACGCGACCATCAACTCGTTCACGGAGACGGTCGTCAAGACACTGAATCGGGGAGAGATCATCCGATGGCCGGCGAGGACCGGACAGGGGCACGCGCTCTAGATCTGAGCGCGGCCCTGGCGCGCGAGCCGTACAAATTCGACTTCTTCCAGGCGATGCGGCGGCTGGAATGCGCCTTCCCGCAGAAGCCCAGGGTCGGGCAGTCGAAGCGCCCGGTGGACGACCCGGTCCGTCTGGGGCAGGAGCCGTCGCTGGCGTTCGCGCCGTCCTCCCTGGCCCGGTTCGACCCGGAGGACGGGAGCGGCCGGCCGTCCCGGCTGGCGGTCTTCTTCTTCGGCCTGCTCGGTCCCAACGGACCGCTCCCGCTGCACCTCACGGAGTACGCCCGCGATCGCCTGCGGAACTCCTCCGACCCCACCTTCGCCCGGTTCCTCGACCTGTTCCACCACCGCATGCTGGGGCTGTTCTATCGCGCCTGGGCCGGCGGCCAGCCCACGGCCAACTTCGACCGTCCCGAGTCGGATCGCTTCGCCCTCTACGTCGGCGCGCTTTTCGGCCTGGCCATGCCGTCCCTGCGGAACCGGGACGCGTTCCCGGATCTCGCCAAGCTGCACTACGCCGGGCAGCTGGTGTGTCACACGCGCCATGCGGAGGGCTTGGGGCTAGTCCTTGGGGATTTTTTCGGGATCCCGGTGGAAATCGAGGAGTTCGTCGGCCAATGGCTGGAGCTGCCCGAGAACTACTATTGCCGGCTCGGCGAGTCGCGCGAGACCAGCACGCTCGGCAGGACGGTGACCGTCGGCTCGCGCACCTGGGAATGCCAGCACAAGTTCCGGATCCGGATCGGGCCTCTGTCTCTGGCCGATTACGAGAGCCTGCTCCCCGGTGGCGACACCCTCGAGCGGCTCATCGCGCTGGTGCGCAACTACGCCGGGGACGAGCTGGCCTGGGACGTGAGACTGATCCTGAAGGGGAGCGAGGCGCCTCCCCTCCGGCTGGGCGGAAGCGGGCGGCTGGGATGGACGACCTGGCTGACCGACCGTCCGCTCGGGCACGACGCCGCCGACCTGTCGCTGAACCCCCTGGCGGCGGCCGGCTGACCCGTTCGATTTCGTCCTTGGTGATCGCCTCAGCGCGGCGGGAGACTTCGGATGACTGAGATCAACCGGGTCGCCCTGTTCGGGAAGCTCAACAGCCTGGGCTACAGGGCCGTCGAAAGCGCCACGGTCTTCTGCAAGATGCGTGGCAACCCCTACGTGGAGCTGGTGCACTGGATCCATCAGATCCTGCAGCTGCAGGACTCCGATCTGCATCGCATCATCAAGCAGTTCAGCCTGGATCCGGCGCGTCTGGCCAGGGACCTGACGAACGCCCTCGATCGGCTTCCGCGCGGTTCCACCTCGATCTCGGACCTGTCCTCCCACGTGGAGGAGGCGGTCGAGCGGGGCTGGGTGTACGGCACGTTGATGTTCGGCGAGTCGCAGGTGCGCACCGGCCACCTGGTGGTCGGTATCTTAAAGACGCCCGGGCTGCGCCACGCCCTCCTGGCCGTCTCGAAGGAATTCGACACGATCAAGCTGGACACACTGACCGAGCGGTTCGGGGAGGTCGTCGGCGGGTCGCCGGAGGACGCCCTGGGGGCGACCGACGGCTTCCGGGTCGGCGGGGGCGCCGTCCCGGGAGAGGCGAGCGGGGCCATGCCTCCGGCGCAGATGGGAAAGCAGGAGGCTCTGAGGCAGTTCTCGGTCGATCTGACAGAGAAGGCGCGCAAGGAGGAGCTCGACCCCATCGTGGGGCGCGACGAGGAGATCCGGCAGATCGTGGACATCCTCATGCGCCGCCGGCAGAACAACCCGATCCTCACGGGCGAGGCGGGCGTGGGCAAGACGGCCGTCGTGGAGGGCTTCGCCCTGCGGATCGTATCGGGAGACGTGCCGCCGCCGCTGAAGGACGTCGCGCTGCGCACGCTCGATGTCGGCCTGCTCCAGGCCGGAGCCAGCATGAAGGGCGAGTTCGAGAACCGGCTGCGCCAGGTGATCGAGGAGGTCCAGGCCTCTCCCAGGCCGATCATCCTGTTCATCGACGAGGCGCACACGCTCATCGGCGCCGGCGGCGCCGCCGGGACCAGCGACGCGGCGAACCTCCTCAAGCCCGCCCTCGCCCGTGGCACGCTGCGCACCATCGCCGCCACGACCTGGGCCGAATACAAGAAGTATTTCGAGAAGGACCCGGCGCTGACGCGGCGCTTCCAGGTGATCCAGGTCGACGAGCCGTCGGAAGAGAAGGCCATCTTGATGATGCGCGGCATGGCGACGACCATGGAGAGGCACCACCGCGTGCAGGTGCTCGATGAGGCGCTGGAGGCCGCCGTCAAACTGTCGCACCGGTACATCCCGGCCCGGCAGCTTCCCGACAAGGCGGTGAGCCTGCTCGACACCGCCTGCGCCCGGGTGGCGATCAGCCAGCACGCCGTGCCCGCCGAGGTGGACGACTGCCGCCGCCGGATCCAGGGGCTGGAGACCGAGCTCGAGATCATCGAGCGCGAGAAGGCGGTCGGCGTCGAAACCGCGAAGCGCGAGGCCGAAGCCTCGGAGAAGGTGGCCGCCGAGCGGGACCGCCTGGGCGGACTTGAGGGCCGCTGGAAGACCGAGAAGGACCTGGTCGATCGGATTCTCGCGATCCGCGGCACGCTGCGGGGACCCGCGGGCAAGGTCGAGGGCACCCGGAGCAAACTGGAGGAAAAGGCCGACGCGGCCGCCCGCTCCGTCGCGGTCCAGACGGCCTCGAACCCCGGAGGAACCCCGGAGGCGGGGGAGCTTTCAGAACCCGAGCGCCGGGAGCTCCTGGGCCAGCTCAGGGGGCTGCAGGCGAAGCTGGGCCAGCTCCAGGGCGAGACGCCGCTCATCCTCCCGAGCGTCGACGAGCAGGCCGTGGCCTCCGTGGTCGGCGATTGGACCGGCATCCCGGTCGGGCGGATGGTCAAGAACGAGATCGAGACGGTCCTCAGGCTGGCGGACACCCTCAACCAGCGCGTCATCGGCCAGCGCCACGCCCTGGAGATGATCGCCAGGCGGATCCAGACGGCGCGCGCCCGGCTGGACAACCCGAACAAGCCGATCGGCGTCTTCCTCCTGTGCGGCCCCTCGGGGGTCGGCAAGACCGAGTCGGCCCTCGCCCTGGCCGAGGTCCTCTACGGCGGCGAGCAGAACGTGATCACCATCAACATGAGCGAGTTCCAGGAGGCGCACACGGTCTCGACGCTGAAGGGGGCGCCCCCCGGATACGTCGGCTACGGGGAGGGCGGCGTGCTCACGGAGGCGGTCCGGCGCAAGCCATACAGCGTCGTCCTGCTCGACGAGGTGGAGAAGGCCCACCCCGACGTCCACGAGATCTTCTTCCAGGTCTTCGACAAGGGACAGATGGAGGACGGCGAGGGCCGCCTGATCAACTTCAAGAACACGCTGATCTTATTGACCTCGAACGTCGGCACCGACCTGATCATGAACATGTGCAAGGATCCGGCGTTGACGCCCGGGCCCGATGGGGTCGCCAAGGCCCTGCGCGAGCCGCTCCTGAAGGTGTTCCCGGCGGCGCTCCTGGGACGGCTCGTGGTCGTTCCCTACTACCCGCTCAGCGACGAGATCATCGGCCTGATCGCAAAGCTGCAACTCGGACGCATCCAGAAACGCATCGCCGAGCACCACAAGATCCCCTTCACCTACGACGACGCCGTCGTCAAGCACATCGTCGGCCGGTGCACGGAGCTGGAGAGCGGCGCCCGCATGGTCGACACGATCCTGACCAACACCATGCTGCCGAAGATCAGCGCCCAGTTCCTGACGCGCATGCTGGAGGGCAAGCAGGTCGCCCGGGTGCACGTGTCCGTGGCGGGAGGGGAACTGGGTTACATGTTCGAGTGAGCGGGTGGCCATCGAGGTGGGCCGAGGGATACCCGGATCGGGTACCTCGGTTCGGGCCGTTGAGGAGATAAACCCATGCCCATCATCAGAGAGCCAAAGCCGTTACCCTCCGAACTGACTTACGTGCCGGCAGGGAGCACCCCACACCAGGTGACCAACGACGACAACTGGTGGGTACTGGCGGAGCGGCCTGAAGTCAAGACCGCAGGCATGACGGCAAGCGATCTTTGTTACTTCAACTTCAAGACCCGAAATCCGTCGGAGATCAACTGGTACCTGCGCAACAAGGTAGGCTGCCGCCGGGCGACCCGCGACGGGAAAAACTACAGGTTCACGAAGGGCGATCGGCCAGGCGTCGTCTACCTGCCCCGCATCGGCCCGCCCCTGCCGGTGAGCGAGATCGCCCCGAAGACGACAGGGGATCGGTCGAACGCCTGGTTCGGCATCGCCGGCAACGCGGGGACCCAGTTCGTCATCGTGGGGATTGACACCGTGGAGGGATACGCCGCCTCCCTGGACGATTTCGGGAAGGGCATGATGCTCCACGCGACGATCAACCGGGTGGGCCCCGGCTGGGGCGCCAGCGGGGGAGTCAACTTCATCTACGTCACTGGAGTCAGCACTCCGCATCAGCTGAACGGCCATCAACAGGGAGAGGGCGATTTCAACTTGTCGCTAGGACCGAACTGGGGCAAGGCCGCCAAGGGCGCCGCCAATATCAAGAAGCTCCAGCCCCTCATTGATGTCGTGAAGAAGATCGGGGCGAAGACTCCTTCGAGCTTGAAGAAGGCGCTCGGCAACGATCCTGACAGGTGGGTCGAGTTGATCGAGGCGGGCAGGAGCGTCAAGGAGTACTTGGGGATCGATCCCAAGGGCGAGCCGAATGTCTTCATCTTCGGTGTGCCCTTTGCGAGTGCTGGGGTGGAGGCGTCCTGGTTCTACGGCCTGTCGAACTTTGAAGCCGTGTGGGATTTTACCGAGTAGCGAACTCCCGGGCGACCCTCTGCGGAGACCGATCGATCAGCCGAAGACGCCCTCCGGCAGCAGGATGGCCTGCTCGATGAGCCGGCGCACGATGGCGAGCATCGGCCCGGCGACCTCGTTCGGATCGCGGCCCAGGGCGACCGCCAGCTCGTGGATGAGGTCCCGCAGCGTCCGCCGGCCGTCGCAGCGGCCGACCAGCCCGGCAACGTACTGATCGACACGCGCCGCGGCGGCGAGCCCCTGCTCCCGGCGGAGCTCCATCTCCTCCGACTCCCAGACGCCGGCCGCAGGGGCGAGCCGCTGGTGCAGCCTGGCCACGGGCGAGACCCGCGGCCTGATCTCCAGCAGTCCCGCCTCGTCGCCCACCGTCTCCAGGAAATCCCGGAGCGCGAAGCCGAGCTCGATGTCGTCGCCGCAGGGGCCCAGGATCCTCGGCGGAATCTCGTCGATGCGGATCCAGTTCGATCTGCCGGACGACCGGCGCATCGTGATGATGCCCGTGCTGATGCTCTCGATGCCCTGCCGATCGTAGTATTCCAGCCAGCGCTCGTAGGTCTCGCCCAGGCGCGCCGGATCGTCAGGCTCCGTCTGGCGGATCCAGGTGGTGGCGTAGGCGGCCACCTCCTCCGTCTCGGTGCGCATCACCCAGGCGTCGCACCCCGTGCCCTCGAACCACCCCGACAGCCGATCCTGCCAGGCCTCGCGCCTTTGGTGCGCCCAGTTGCACAGGATCTGGCAGTAGCCGCCCTCCTCCAGGACCGCGGGTACCTCCCGGATCAGCCTGCGACAGAATCCGTCCCCGGGAAGGCCGCCGTCCCGGTAGATGTAGCGCCTGTCGGGCGAGATCACGAACGGCGGGTTGGAGAGAACGAGGTCGAACTTCCGGTCGGCCACCGGCTCCAGCAGGTCGCCGCCGATCGTCTCGACCTTGCGCAGGTCGTTGATCTGCGCGTTGAAGTGCGTGAACTGCACGGCCCGTGGGTTGGTGTCGGTGGCGACGACCCGGTCACTGTGCCTGGCGGCGAAGAGCCCCTGCGTGCCGCACCCGCTTCCGAGATCGAGCATGGCGCGGACCGGCCGGCGGATGGCGACGTCCATGAGCCTCACCGTGCTCGATCCGACGCCCATCACGAAATCGGCGCGCTGCTTCTGCTCCGGCCGATCGTGTGCCAGCCACAGCCCCCGGAAGGGGACCAGGCGCACCAGACCCCGGACCAGGTTCCCCTCCACGGCGATGAGGCCGGCCTCCGCCCACTCACCCGCGTCCATCGGCTGGAGCGCCTGCCGCGCCCGGTCGGCCTCGACGGGGGCGCCGATCAGGAACAGCAGGATCAGCGTCTCGAGAGAGGAGCCCCTCTCGGCCTCGCCGAGAGCGAGCAGCGCCCCTCCGTCGCGCGGCAGCGAATCGGCGGAGAGGCCGACCATCTCGAAGATCGCCTTCTCGGCGTAGCCGGCGGCGGTGAGCAGGGCCCTGGCGGTCGCGTAGTCGGCGGCGGAAAGGAATCCGAACCGAGGATCGTCGTCGCCTCCGGCCGGCACGGGCACCTCCCGGATCTCAGAGCAGCAGGATACCGCGTTCGACCATGTGCCGCACGACCGCCAGGGACTCGGCCTGGACCCGGGCCGGATCGACCGCGACCTCCGAGGCCAGTGTCCGGATCACCTCGCGGACCGTGCGTGTCCCGTCGAAGCGCGCCAGGAACTGCGCGACGTCCCCGTCCAGGCCCATCGCCCGGGGCAGGCCTTCGGCGAGCCGGAGGCGGATGGCGACAGTGCGCCAGTGACCCTCCGACCAGCGGTACTCCTGATCGAGCCGGACCTCTCCCGCGACCTTCAGCCGGCACGCGAGCAGGCCCTCATCGGAGGGATGCGCCTCCAGGAAATCGCGAGCCTCGAAGCCTCGCAGGATCGACTGGCCGAACGGCGGGTGCAGGCTCTCGGGGAGCTCCTCGATTCTCAGCCAGTTGGGACCGGACCGGCGACGCATCGCGACGAGGCCGCCGTGCATCGCTTCGACGCGCCTCCCGCGGTAGTACGTCATCCATTCATCGTAGCCGGCGGCGTCCGCCTCCTGCGACCGGAAGGGAGTCTCACGGAGGCGGATCTGCGCGTACCATCCCGGCTCCTGGGTGTAGTTCTTCAGGAGCCAGACGTCGCATCCCGTTCCCTCGAACCACTCCGCGACCCTCTCCTGCCATGCCTGCCCCTGGACCTGCGCCCACTCGAAGATCATCTGGAAGTATCCGCCCTCGTTGAGATGCCGGGGGGCCTGGCGCACGAGCGCCCGGCAGAAGCCGTCGAGGTCCATGTCGTTGTCCCGGTAGAGATAGCGCTTCGTTGGCGCCAGGATGAACGGGGGGTTGCAGACGATGAGATCGAACGCGCGGCCCTCGACCGGCGCGAAGCCGTCGCCGGTCAGGAAATCGAGGTTCTCGCAGCCGTTCAGCCGGGCGTTGAACGCGGCGAAGGCGGTGGCCCGCGGGTTGAGGTCCGTCGCCACCACGACCTGGCTATGCGCGGCGGCCGCCAGGGCCTGGATCCCGCACCCGGCGCAGAGATCGAGCGTGGACCACGAGGGCCTCCTGATCGTGAAGTCCAGCAGGAGGCGGGCGGCGGGGTTGATCGTCAGAACGTGGTCGAAGTCCGTGGCGGAGAGGAGCCTCTGGTACAGGTCGGCCGCCACCAGGAACTTCCCCGAAGGGACCAGCAGGGAGGTCGGGACGAGCGCTTCACCGTCGGAGAACAGCAGCCCGCTCTCCAGGCACGTTCTGCGGAACCAGTCCGGCGTCGACTCGCGGGCGCGTCCGGCATCGACCGGCAGCCCGGCGAGGAACCAGCGAGCCAGCGTGTTGAAGACCGTCGGTTCGCGCGTGAGGTCCAGCAGGCGCGGCAGGCTGCGGAGGTGGGGGAGCGGCGGCTCGACGGTCCTGAGCGCCGCCACGAACCCCTCCTCCGTGTAGCCCGCCTCTGCGAAGAACTGCTGGAGCCGGCGGGACTGATCAGGAGGCGGTGGCTTGAGCACGTGACCCATCCCGGGTTCCGCGCTGACGTCCCTCGCTCACGCCCACGGCCCCGAGAGGGCCGCGGGCGGGTCCGCCACCGACTGGAAGCGCAGGAGACGCGCCGCGTTCGAGTCGCGGCGGCTGAGGAGCGGCATCACGCCTTGGCTGAGGATGGCGTCCGCAGCGCGCTCCGTGAGAAAGACTTCGGCGCAGGGCGTCATCCGGCGCTCGCCCCCCTCTTCGTACGTGTGCGCGGGCAGGTCGCCGATCTCCAGGAGGTCGCCGGGCTGCATGGCCCAGCCGCGCTCCAGGAACGAGCGCGCCAGGAGGAGGGCACAGGCGAAGGCCGGGTTGCCCCAGAGGTACGCCTCGTGGTCGGGGCTCTGCGGCATCTCCTCGAAACCGAACTGCTCGGCAGCATCGGTCCTGCGGCCATAGGGGAGGCGCAGGAGCACGCGGGGGAGGGCAAGCCCGATCCAGGACGCCACGGAGCCGCGGCGCAAGGCCTCCCAGGCCCGAGCGGCCCCGAAGTCGCCGGGTTTCCAGTCGCGCGGATCCGGGGATTCGGCCAGTGACCGGCAGCCCAGCACATAGTGGTCGGCCGCGGCGAGGAATGGCCCGCCCGTCTGAGACGCGATCGCGCCCAGCGCAGCCAGCAAGGACGCGTCTTTCGCATCGGCCCCGAACGAGTAGTCTCCCACGAGCAGGGACCAGGGTTGATCTCCGGCCGCCCGCGATCCCTCTTTTACGAGCACCCTGAAAAGGGCCGACTGCTCGAGATCCCGACCCGCCGCCAAGACGTCAGCCTCCAGCTCCTGCCGGCTCAGGTCCAGCAGGTACAGCTTGAGGTCTTCCCCGATCTCCAGGGAGGTCACCAGCCTGTGGACCGACCTCCACGCGGCCTCAAGCGCCTGGAAGGCGGGATGGTGCATCACCTGCCGCATTTGAGCGGAGGTGGCCTCATCGACCAGCATCACGAGTTCATCCTGTTGAGGGTCCTTTTCCGGAGCGATATATGGCTCAACGATGCGCCGGAGGAACCGGGAGATATCGACCCGCTGCGGCCCTCCCGCCGCCGCGGACTTCCCCAGGAGCCTCTCGAGCATCGCCCGGTCGTCTTCTCGGAAAGCCTGTCCCGGAGGGCGGGACGCCCCCGCCCCGGTGTGCGCTATCGCCTCGGGCTGCCCGGCCCTCTCGCGCCTCAACTCGGCGGCCGCCTCCCCGAACGTCACGGGATCCAATACCCTGCGGCGCATCCCGCGGTATGTCTGGAAGAGATCAAGCCTCTGGTACAGCTCGTCGGGATGGAAATCCTCCAGCCGGTGAAACTCGACCACAGTCTCTGGCGCCCCCGCATCCCTCAGTGGCAGGCGGAGCGCTGGCGCCAGGCGCGCAAAAACTTTGTCGAAGCTATCGACGTCCACGGCGACGACGGACCTGTCGGCCCGGGCGGGTCCGGCATCGTGAACACCCCTGTGGCCGCGACCGCTGAGGTCGCTCATGAGCAGGATGCGCATCGGCCCGACAGGAGCACTGCGGGAGGCCCTCCTGGCCCCAGGCTGGCTGAAACGGAACTCGAAATCCAGGCGGCCAGGCATGTCGTCACCTCCTCCCAGGGGCGCATCGAAATTCTATCCCAGCCGGGGGCACCGAGTCTCGCGCCGGACGGGGTGGTTCCCATTCACCCCCCTCGGTGGCAAGCTAGACTGTTCGGGGCCAGCTCTCTCCGCGGCGGTCGCCGGATCGAGGTCCATCCCGCCCGAGGCTGGCGCCCAAGAAAGGGAGTTCAAATTCCAGGCGACTCGTGGCATGATACGCGGTATATTTCGGAACGGACACGCGCGCGACCGAGGCAGGCCGGCAGGCATCGCCACAAGGGCGGCGGTTGACCGGCCGACCCCGATGTGCCAGCCTGTGAGCGGAACTCGGATCTCCAGGCGGGTGGAATCCAGGGGCTCTCGGTCAGGAGAGGATGTTCATGGTCACTCAAAAGACACGCCCCATCGGTGTGAAGACCCCCCTCGGCGAGGATGTCCTCCTCCTGCGGAGCATGACGGGCAGTGAACATCTGGGGCGCCTTTCCCAGTACGAGCTCAGCGTCCTGAGCGCCGAGGAGTCGGTCAAGATGGACGACATCCTCGGCCAGAACATCACCATACAGCTCGAGGTCGCCGACGATCAGCAACGCTTCTTCAACGGCTATGTCAGCCGTTTCGCCCAGACAGGGAGAACGGCCGGCTACGCCACCTACCAGGTCACCGTTCGCCCCTGGCTGTGGTTCCTGACCCGGAGGCAGGACTGCCGCATCTTCCAGGACATGACCGTCCCCGAGATCATCAAGAAGGTCTTCCAGGACTATGACTTCGCGGACTTCGACGAGTCGTTGTCCGGCTCCTATCGCAAGCGGGGGTATTGCGTCCAGTACCGCGAGACAGACTTCGACTTCGTCAGCCGGCTCATGGAGGAGGAGGGGATCTACTACTACTTCAAGCACCAAGACGGGAGGCACACGCTGCTCCTGGCCGACTCATATGGCGCCCACTCCCTTCTCCCCGGGTACGAGAAAGTCCCCTACTACCCTCCCACGGAGAACGTCGTCCGGAAGGAGGAGCACGTTCACGACTGGGCGATTACCCGGGAGGTGATGCCCGGCCTCTGCACGCTCCAGGACTTCGATTTCCAGAAGCCGGGCGTGGATCTGGCCACCCGCTCGAAGATCCAGAAGCGGCACGCCCTGGCCGATTTCGAGATCTACGACTACCCGGGCATGTACTTCAAGGAGGAGGACGGAAAGAACTATGCCCGGGCCCGGATCGAAGAACTCCACTCGCAGCACGAGCAGGTTCACGGCGTCGCCAACGCGCGCGGTTTCATGCCGGGCGGCCTGTTCGAGCTGACCGGGTTTCCGAGGGAGGACCAGAACCGCGAGTACCTGATCGTGTCCGCCAGCTACGACCTGCAGACCGCCGAGTTCGAGACCGGAGGTCCGTCCGCGGACGGACCCCGGTACGCATGCCGGTTCTCGGCGATCGAGAGCAAGACGCCCTATCGCACGCCCCGCTTCACACCCAAGCCCGTGCTCCAGGGACCGCAGACGGCCATCGTGGTGGGAAAAGAGGGAGAGGAGATCTGGACGGACAAGTTCGGCCGTGTCAAGGTGCAGTTCCACTGGGACCGGTTGGGCAAGAAGGACGAGAACAGCTCCTGCTGGGTCCGGGTGGCGAGCGTGTGGGCCGGGAAGCAGTGGGGGGGCATCCACATCCCCCGCATCGGCCAGGAGGTGGTCGTCGAGTTCCTCGAGGGAGACCCCGACCGCCCCATCGTCACCGGCCGCGTTTACAACGCCGACGCGATGCCGCCCTATGGGCTCCCCGACAACGCGACCCAGAGCGGCCTCAAGAGCCGCAGCAGCAAGGGCGGCACGGGGGACAACTTCAACGAGATCCGCTTCGAGGACAAGAAGGGAAACGAGGAGCTGTACATCCACGCCGAGAAGAACCACACTAACATCACGGAGAACGACCGCGGCGAGGACGTGGGGCACGACCGGTCGTTGCACGTTGCGCACGACAAGAGCGAGGCGATCGACAACAACAAGGCGATCAAGGTCGGCGTGGACCACACCGAGGAGATCGGCGCCAACAAGACACTGAAGGTAGGCGCCAACCACGACGAGAGCATTGGCGCGAACATGACCATCAATATCGCCTCGATGCTCACTGAAAACGTCGGGATCAACTACGCGGAGACCGTCGGCGCCGCCATGGAGCTGACGATAGGCGCGGCCTTCACTGAGACGGTGGGGGCGGTGAAGGCCCAGACCATCGGGGCTAACAAGACGGTGGATGTCGGAGCGAACCATTCGGTGTCGGTAGGTTCGAGCGAGACCATCAAAGTTGGGGGCGACAAGAGCGACACTGTCTCCGGCGGCAAGACGATCTCAGTTGGGAAGGACCTCAAGGAGGCGATCAGCGGCGGCCACACCGAGACCGTCACCAAAGCCTACGCCCTCAAGGCGAAGTCGATCTCCGTCGTGGCCGAAGACGAGATAACGATCAAGACTGGGGACGCGTCGATCGGCATGAAGAAGAACGGCGACATCGTCATCAAGGGGAAAGCGATCACCGTGAAGGGTTCGGGAGACATCGTCATCAAGGGTAGCAAGGTGGAGGCGAACTGAAGACAGTCGGGGTCTGAGCGACGCCCGCGACAACTGCGGGAGAAATCGGAGCTGGGACATGAGTGAGGTCGGTATCGGGCGGGGACGAGGCGCGAGGGCGACCCGCGCTTCGGCAGAAGAGGCACGAGAATCGCGAGCCTCGTGCGAAGAGGAAGTGGACAGCGCGGAGATACCAGAACCATCCCTTCAAGCCTTGAGCGGTGAGGTGGGGTGGCCACACGCGTGCGACGCGAGAACCGTGTCGATCGGGATACTCTCGGGTTTCACTTCCTCAGGGGCCAGCACGGTGCAGTTCGGCCGTGACTCGCGGTTTCTGCGCCGGTTCTTGGCGCAGAGCATTGTCCCGCTTTCGGAGGAGGATTTGGGTCGTTCGGTCGCCATCTTGTGGGACCGCGGAGACAGGACCCGACCGGTCATCATTGGACTGATCGAAGACGCATCGACTATAGAGCGGGTCGGGTACGGCGACTCGGGTCGGAAGTGGGAGCGATCCGGTACCTGGGAACTCGCGGTCGATCGTCTCACTCTCGTCGGACGAGAGGAGATCAGGCTCCGATGCGGAGAGGCCAGCATTACCCTGACCCGCGACGGCAGAATCACGATCCGTGGAGCGAACGTGCTCAGCCGTTCCTCCGGCCTGAACCGGATCAAGGGCGCCGCAGTTCAGATTAATTGAGGGTCGGGAGTCCAGCCTTCAATCGATGGTAACGAGCGCGACGGGGCATTCCTTTCTCGCGAAGTGTTCCAGTACGTTGTGAAGAACCCGCCAGCATTCCTCGGCGACGTCGAATACTGTGAAAAAGACCTCGACGGCGGAGTCATCAAAAGGTCCGAGCGTATCGACAGTGACGCACGCCTCCGATGCAGGTTTCACGGGAGGAGCGAACCCATCGGATTCGACGACGATCGCCCAATCTCGGACGGAGTCCGCCAGTCTCCCGAGGACTTGTGCGTCGACACTTCGAGCGAGATCGATTTGACACCGACGGCCCTTTCGGTAGTCGGACGGCTCGCTTCGGTGAACGGAGAAGGAGAGGGCGGG
The DNA here is from genome assembly GCA_016206385.1 of Candidatus Rokuibacteriota bacterium. Classification (GTDB taxonomy): domain Bacteria; phylum Methylomirabilota; class Methylomirabilia; order Rokubacteriales; family CSP1-6; genus JACQWB01. The sequence goes on from JACQRS010000283.1 coordinate 18,158, forward strand.
GACCTGCGCAGGATAGACTCGCCCAGCGTTGCCCCAGGTGATCGGCTCCAGCTTCAGGACGGAGGGTCTTTCGTTTGGCGTGATGTCGTCGATCGCGAGCTCTGCTATCGGGACTACATCGGCGTTGAGAGAGACGGCGATGTTTCGCAGAAGCTGTAGCGCGGAGCGGTCGAAGTGCAGTGTCTCCAGTTCGAACACGATTCCGTACGGACTGGGCGAGCGATCTGGAGCGACCCGGATATCGGCGGAGTGAGACGGTGAACCCGCACGCGCAAAGCCCCCGCGGCTGCCGACGCGCGCGAACGCCTCGATCACGCGGCGTAAGTTCGCGACGGCGGGCGGCGGGAGTTGCGCATCGGAGAGGAACGTGAGCCGGAGAATCTGTCGGGCCGCGTCGGACCACGTGACGCTTACTCTGGGCTCGACGGGACTCATTCTGCGAACCTCTGGAGCCAGGCATCAGTCTTCTCGGACGCGTCACCCGGAAGCTCGAAAGGACCATATCGGCCGATCGCCGGTTTCTGGAGAGGGGCGACTATGCGATAGACCGAGCGGTAGAGAGGCACCCGGTCCCCTCGATTTACGTCCCCCACGGACGGCTCGGCTCCAGCCTTGAGGACTAGGCCGCCCTGGACGGGGAGGACCTCCATGGACTTGGGAAGCGAAGCGTCAAGCTTTTTGCGACCACCCACCCGTTTCACGAATTCGTCGCAGAGCATGGTGATCCAGTTCACTCCCTTAATCCCGTCATCTCGAACGGCGAGCCGATCTCGCAACTCGTTCTCGATGTCGAGTCCGGGATGTCGCCTCGCCAGCTTCCAGGCTGCCGTGTAGCTCTTCTCTCGCGCATAGCGGGTGGTTTGTAGGACGTAGCCGGCGTGGCCTGACCGAAATGGGATGTGATTGCACAGGTCTCGAGCCAGATCCAGCATTTCGTCGGATCGCTGGTGGCCCCAGGCGCTCGGAAAGCACATCCGCACCATCTCGGCGTCCCGCTCGTATGACCCGCCACGCTCGTCGCCGTATACCCAGAAGGCGAAGTCAGAGGTGGAGGCGTAGTGCTCGCCTCCCTTGATCTCGATGCAGATCACGTCGCGCTTGGGAGCCCCCGTGCGCAACCACTGTCGAAGGAGCTTGAGCGCGCGGTCCGTACATGCCGCGTGCTTCCGCATGGTCTCGGTGCAATACCAGCGGAGCTCTTCCGCTGGGCAGAGAGTTAGGAAGCGGTCGTACGCGTGGAGGATACCTTCGGACACAGTCGAGAGATTGTGGTTGGTATAGAGCACGATGTCGAACGCGGGGGAAACGACCTGCAGGGATGTCTCGCGGTCATTCACCCGCAGCGCCTCCGGCACGACGATTGGCGGCATATGGCTCCTCAACACTGGACGTTCTTGCAGTCCTCGGGCGTTAACACCTTCACTTCGCCCTTTCCCGCGATCTTCTGGTAGTCGTTGTATTCCTTGGCATTGGGGTCCTGGAGAAAGTCCTCTCCCTTGGTCGGCGCCGATGGCATGGGTCCCTTGTGTTTCTTGTTGTCCTGCGCTTTAACCGAGTCGGAACACGGAAACTTGGCGTCATAGACATTGATCTTGCGTGGGTCCCGTTCGGGATCTCCCTTGACGATGTCGGGGCGGGCCATTCCCTTTCTAACCGTCGTCGGTGCTGGAGGGTCCTTGGACATGTCGAAGGACTGCTCGCAAGCCCCTTTTGCTCTCGGATCCTGGTTCTTCTCCAGTTCCTTCTGCACGCATGCGTGCTTCTGTGAACCGAGGTTGCTGCATTTCTGCTCCCCTTCGACTTCGTAGTGTTTTCGATCACACTTCTTGATTGCGCACTTGATGTCTTTCTCTGTGAGCACGACCGGTGCCTGCGTGTACCCTTGGAGGCAGACGGTGTTGCCGTGGTTCATCGTCATCTTGTCGGACAGGCGGCACGCGTTCTTGCCTTCCAGCTTGACGTCGAAGGAATAGAGCAGCCATTTCGCCTCCTTCATGTTCGTGCTGGACACCAGGCCTCCGGCCGTGCCGGCCTCATCACCACTGCAACGACTGAACTGAGACCCCTTCACTGCGGCCATGTTACCGCCATCGACCTTGACGGTCTTGGTACCGTCCTTCAGGTCGCTGGCCATGGAGATGATCACAGGGTACGGGACCGGAATCGGACCAGCGGGGCTGGGGGTTTTGCAGACGTCTGGCACCGTGTTCTTGGCCAAGCCGGAGGCGCCGGCGTGTGCCAGGGACATTCCGTTCGATGATCCGTTGACGTTCACGGTGCAGCTCACGGCGCGCCTCCGCTCGTATTGTGCGATACGCGAAGGAGAGCCGCAGCACGCTCGCCGTTCTCAGAACTCGTCCACAGGAGCCAGTGAGGACCTGTGGAGTAGCCGCGCTGACGTGCTGCCACGGCCAAGCTCAGGAACAGCGGCCCTGAGGCGGCGCCCACATCCCCCCAGCAGTCGGTCGGCGCCAGGTAATCGGCCGCATCGCGGAAGCGGCTTGCCGTCCTGGCGATTGCGAATCCGAACTCTTCCGCTCGATACGTCTCGCCATTGAGGTCGCAGACGATGTGATCGACCAGATCACCTGGCGAAAGAGAGTCCAACGCTCCCCGGAACGCGCGCGTCAGACCTTCTCCCGTGCAGATGCCATCGGACCGGCTCGTGTGAGACTCGCGATCCGTCGTGACGGCGAGGACCCCGGCAAGCGACGGCAATGCATGTCGCGCGGCGGCGCGACGGGACGCGAGGAGGCAAAACCCAGCCGCCTCTCCGGGTACGAATCCCCAACTATTCTCGACGGAATGGAGCCTGTCGTCGCCGTCAAGCCACTCGAGAGACTCCACCGACGTAAGATAGGAATCCGCGCCACCCGCTAGACAGAAATCGAGCCTGCCCGCCGCGATGGCGTTGTACGCCTCTCGGAGCGCCAGTAGGCCTACGGAGTGGCCCCCCCGGATCGTCTCGACTGATAAGATCGACTGTCCGAAGTGTTCCTCGAGGTGGGAAGTTAGCTCCCGAGGAAGGTCGTCGGGAAGACCGGGGCGTGGGTCGGGAAGACCGAGAAATGCGGGGAGGGGTTTGCCCAACGTCCCGCTTGCGGCCCTGAGGTGGGCCATAGCTTCCCCGAGAGAGCTCGCGGCGAGTTCTAGCAGGCGGGGTTCACCCGAAAGCTCGGCGGGAAGATAGGGAGCCCGGGCAACGATCATCTCGTTCCCGTTTTTGTCGACGGCCTGCGGATGCTCTGAGAAACCGGCGATGGAGGCGCGGACCGCGGCGGCCGAAGCGGGAGCCGTCCGGCCAATCGCGGTGGAAGCGCCCACGCCGACCACGCAGACGGATTCCTTGTAGGGTCCCGTCGTCACGGCTCCATCTCCCCCATCCACATGCCGCTCGTACGATCCTCGTCCGAGACATGGAGGGGACGCTTGATGGTGATCTCCGTTCCCACGAGCTTGTGTCCCCGGTGATGACACGGAAGGCTCGTGTGCCAGACCATGATCACCCTGGGCGTGTCGGGTTCCAGTATCACCGTGTGCAAATCAGCGCGGTGGAGTGTCGGCTCGCCGTCACCAAAAACGGTTTCGAAGCCCAGTCTCACGCGGGGTAGGCGAAAACGCAAGCTTCCTCCCGGAGTTAGGTTCGTGAGTTCCACAAGTTCCCCACCCTTGATAAAGCCCGCGACTTGCTGGTCGTCTGGGGCGCACTGGTAGAAGCGATCGTCGAAGTCATCGGGAAGCAGCGGGAGCCGGTGCTTTTCCCACTGCTCGTCGTAGGTTCCGGCGAACTGCAGCCGCGTTGCCCAGTGCGGGGCAATTGGTCCGAACCCTGCGGGTGACCGCCGCTTCGAGGAATCGATGCTCTCGACGTTCGGTGCAGGGGTTCCCGCGAGGTGGGATTGGTGCTTGGCGAAACCGACGCCGACGGGATTCCGGGGATCGAAGGCGAGTGCAGATGAGGGTTTCGCCGCCGGGTCAACTCCTCCCCAGGTACGCTCGTACGTGATCGGGAGTTTGAGAAAGGGTTGTGGAGTCCCCACGATCTGGATCGTGCCGCGAAAGAGGCGGTCACCGACGACGCGCAGCGTCTTGCGTATCGGTCCCACGCTCATCGTTACGTCGACGTGAGTGGTAGGGCGGAAGCCAGGAGCGTACGCGTGACCGTTGAGGAGAACGTCCGTGGCAGTCTTGGTGTGGACAAGGTCCGAGTCGTAGATGAGACTGCTGCGCAACGGATCGCCGCGGTAGACGGGAGCGAGGGCGACTGGGCTTTGGTCGGGCGACGGTCGCGTGGAACCGTCCGGGTGAATGTCAAACGAGCCTCGGACCACGACGAGCCACACCTCGGCGCCGTTCCTGTCCCGCACCCAGGCGCGCTCGGCGACGAAGGGAAGATCCTCAGTAAGAGTCCACATGGTAGTCAGACGGGAGACAGGGAACGCTGCAGGTTCGACCTCTGCTCGAGCTCGAGGTCGGGACATCGTTCCGGGTGGAGCGCTCTCTCCCGGTAATAAAGGTTCTGCCTGCTTCGGAGGGGTAGGAGGTGAAAGCACTTACCTAGCTGGGCGGTGTCGACAGGGAAGCCGGCCTGATAGCGAACACCTGCGGCGAATGCTTTCTTTTCGCGATCCCACCAGCTGCGAGCATCCTCTATGTCAAAAGACGACGGGCCGTCGCGGAGGGTTTCATCTTCCGTTTCATCTGCTTTTCCTGACACGCCCTCGTCGATAGAGGTGACCGGGGCGGCAGAAAGCTGGAGCGATGCCCCGGTTATGCGCGTGAATGCCTCGCTCGCTTGTTGTGCGAGGCGCGGCACCGCCAACGTCTCGAGGATCAGAGGGATACCCTCGGGAATCCCGAGAGCCCCGAGTCCAGTCAGGGCGGCCGGAGCGAGTTCCCTGTGCGCAATCGCGCCTCGAAGCAGCGCGAGGTCCGAAGGTTCACCAACGACGCCGAGGAAAGCGAGGGCGGCTGCGGAAGGCTGCGACGATTGCACGGCAGCTCTGCGACAGATCGCGGCGAGGTTGGGAACACCCAGAAGGGCTGACGCGCCCAGCGCCACGTCTGCGAGTGCCGGATCTGGATCGGCGAGTGCCTCATGCAGCAGATCCGTGTTCCACGGACCTCCGAGCCGCCCCACTGCGCCATAGATTATCCTCTTCACGTGAGGATCGGGACAGATCAGGAGGTCGCCGAGGCGCGACGGACACGGGAGGCGGTGGAATGCGAGAATGTCAACCGCCGTCGCGCTGACTTGGGGTTCGTACGACCGTACGAAATCGGAGAGGCACGGGACGAGGGAGTCCACGGGTGAGTGCCGCAGCCCGATCCGGATCCCGTCGCGGCTCTTGGGCGGAGCCGTCTTCAGCGCTTGGAGAACCTCCCGCTCGAGCTCCGGGAGCTCGAAGGCCATCAGGACGAAGGTCGCAGCCGTGGCGGCTCCTGCTTCGTCGGCGGTCAGGAACGGCCGCGCGATGTCGACCGAATGGCCTGCGCCAATCCGCAGGCCGTCGAGGTGCGCCTCGGACCGGTCTTCGATAGCGGCCAGCTCCTTCAGCGTCCACTCGGGGGAGAACACGAACCGCTCACGCTGTTCCCAGAGGAAGTCGAGCTCGTTCAGGTGCTCATGGAGGATGTCGAGGATCACTGGAGGACGGACCAGTTCGACCATCGTCGCCGATCTCCTACGGGCGGCCGGCCGCTCGAGACGCCGCGCGCTTCCCTCCCGGTCGTTCGGGCTCGCGTTGATGGTTCGAATGCATCGGCACTCGCTGGGCTCCTGAGCCAGCGCTTTAACATCGATGGCGAAGAGGTGAGCGGGGTCAGGAGAGGCGCGCTCCACATCCGCGAACACCTGCTTGCCGAGCTGGCTGAGCTCAAAGTCTATCACGTCGCTGCTGCCTGCGCGATTCACGGGTTGGGCAGCGCTCTGTAGTCGTGCGTGATGGATTCCCGGATGAGATCCTTCCAACGCCGCTGCTCAGCCGCGTTCGTGCCGTGGGCGGTCTCAGTGTCGTACTTTCCCTCCTCCGTGGAGCTGCCGCTCAGGCCGTGAAGCTTCCGGCGCGCCCGCGCCACATGCTCGTTGATCTGGCGCTGGAGGTCCGCCGCGTTGGGGGCCCGCGTGGCCATAATCCTGCGGTAGAGCTCCCAGGCGACGAGCCCGGCAATGTCGAAGTGCCCCTGCTCGTGGGAGAGGAGATCGTCCGTCTTGGTACCCGTCACGACCCAGCTCTCGGTCTTATGAACGACGAGAGGCACCTCGATGTCCCCGATGCGAACCGTGCTGCCCTCGCGGATCACCCGGATGCCGCTGGTCGGGAGGTCCGTCGTGACGCTGATCTGGCCGTTCTCGCTCACCCCGGAGGGGCGCACGCTGATCTCGGTGAACTCGCTCCAGGCGAGGCTGCGTGGCCAACTGGTTACGGCCATCAGATCCCTCCGCCGTCCTCGGCCAACTCCGCGCGCGACGGACCGGGCGGATCCGGGACGACACTGCAGGCAAGGAACGTTTCCGCCTCAAGTGGCAGGATTCTACCAGAGACCGAGGGATCCAGGCTCTTTTCGGGTGCGCGGGGTTCGCAAGGATGCTAGTGTAGGCGTTCGGTCACGGACCTCGCTCCCCAGGGGCCCGCAAGCAGCGGCATGAAAGGAGGGCTGCGAATGGAAACTTCGGTCCCGCCCGGATCCTCCGCTGGATCGACTGGTCAGAGCCTGGGCAGACGACGGTTCGCGCTGGGGATCATCGCTCAGGGCCGGATCGCCGTGGGAGTCGTGGCGATGGGCGGTCTCTCCATCGGTGTGGTGGCCATCGGCGGGATTGCGATCGGCGTTGTCGCGGTCGGTGGCCTGGCCATCGGCGGATTGGCGCTGGGCGGCATCACGTTCGGTTGGCGGGCGATCGGCGCGCTGGCGTTCGGGATCGCCGCAGCCCAGGGGGCGGCCTTGTGGTTCCTGGGTGCCGCCTGCCCTGGAATGCCGCGGCTGCGACTTCAGGTGACCGCCCAGCAGCGCCGCGCGGCCAGCAAGTCCAGTTGATGGGGTGGCACGAAGCCCTGGATGCCGCCGCCGGGGCGCAGTCTCGCCCGCGGCCGAATCGGCTCCGCGCAAGGGCCCCTCCCTCTTGCGTCCCCAAGGCAGAACCGTCACAATCCCCCTACAACGCCGATGGAACAGTTCGACTTCCTCGTGATCGGCACCGGGCCGGCGGGCCAGCGCGCCGCCGTGCAGGCGGCCAAGCTGGGGAAGAGGGTCGGGATCTGCGAGCGGCGCGAGGTGGTCGGGGGGGTCTGCATCAACACGGGGACCATCCCCTCGAGGACCTTCCGCGAGGCGGTCCTCTACCTGACGGGGTACCACC
>JACQRS010000292.1 GCA_016206385.1 Candidatus Rokuibacteriota bacterium
CACCACCACGGTGAGGTCGGCGGCGCGAAGGTTCGCCTGTTCGATCCGATCGGCCAGGCCCTCGAAAAAGAGCGGGGTGCTCCAGTTCCGCGCGATCCACACCTCCGAGCCGTTGTACTCCAGCACGAAGGGGCAGCGGAGCCGACCGGCCACCTCCGCCCCGCTGTAGTTCAGCAGCGAGTAGCGCTGGTACACGAAATCCGGAGGCTCCGCGGCAAGGAGGGCGCTGCTCCGTCGCCCGAAGATCTCGCCGTAGACGAGAAACGGCAGGAGATTCCGAAACCAGCGAAGCCGGGCGGGGACGACCCAGGTCCGCAATCCCAGCCGGAGCGCCGGGGGGAACTCGGTCGTCCCGATATAGGTGACGTCCACCCCCGCCGCCTTGAGACCCGTCAGGACCCCCGTGGCGTGGGCCAGCGACCCCCCCGCCTGGCTCTCCTGCCAGGGGTTGGCGCGCAGGTAGGCCACCCGCCGGAGGAGAAGGCAGCTGGGTTGCCGGCGAGGTCGCGCCCGGGACAACGCCCGCGCCTTCCAGCGGGCCAGGAGGTAGACCACGGGGAAGCCGATCAGGTCGGCCACGCAGTGCCCGACGGCCTGGAGTCCCTCCCGCCAGCCCACGGGGATTTCCCTCCCGTGGGGATCGCGAAGGGCCTTCCGCCCGGCGCGGAGGGTAAAGAGATAGGCCAGGAAGAAGTCGCGGTAGAGCGGCACCTCGATGTCCATGAGGTAGGCGACCGCGACGTCGAAGCGGCGCAGCAGGAGGCGGAACGCGAGCCCGGGGTGCTGTCGAAGCTGGCGGAACGAGACGGCCAGGACCGGCGGCGTGCCGAATTCCCTTTCGACCGCTGCCGCCGCCTGGGTCACCAAGCCGGAGTCGGAAAGGCAGAGGATCCGCGGCGCGCCGCCGGCCAATCGCGGGGCGTCACCGGGGGCGGGTGTCATCGCTCGAGCTAGCATCGCCGTGCCAGATAGCCTATTCGTTCACCAAAATAGCCGATGCGGCGAAGAAGGGCGCGCGGCCAACTCGGCAGATAGGACGGCAACTCCACAACCCCGGTCAGTTCTGACTGAAAACGCACAGGGCGGAGACCAACTCGCAGAAGGGTGGCGCGAAACTCCCGCGGGCTGTACAAGTAGGAATAGCCGTATTCCGCAGTCCCCCGGGCCATGTTTCTCCGATGGCAGAAGAAAAAGAGGCTGTAACGATTCGGGACGGTGATAACAACGTGGCCTTCCGGCCGAGTGACCCTAGCGATTTGGGCAAAGGCCTGATGGCGGGCCATCGGGTCTGGGATGTGCTCCAGGGCAGAGAAGGATACGACGAGGTCGAAGGTCGCATCGCGAAATGGCAGGTGCCCGGCATCGGCGGCGCACAAAGCGATTCGGCTAGCGAGCGAGGCCGAGAGCTCACGGTCCAGAATATCACGTGCAGCCGCAAGCATCTTTTGGCTCCGGTCCAGTGCCACCCAGCGGCGCATTCCGTGTCGGGCAAGGAACAGCTCGTCAATCGGTTCGCAGCAGCCGATATTCAGGATCCGCTTACCCTTGAGGTCAATGCCGGCCAGGAGCGCCCAATCGGACAACGCCTTGGTTGCGATGTAAGACCAAACGCTTCGGTAGCCCCCATCCCGGATGCGATCGGCGTAGCGGTCATACGCGTCGGCAACCGCCTGAAGCGAGCTCTGGAGATCCAGATCAGCGCTGGGCATCTCGGGTCACCTCTGCGGCCAGGGGCCGTGGCTTCAGTCGCTGATAGAGGGCCTTCAGATCCGCGGCGGTCAGGAAGCCGCAGGCGCCGGCCGGGGTGGCGGTCCGCCGGGCGAAGGCGGTCCAGGCGATGGCCAGCATCGCACCGTAGGCGAGAGAAGAGGAGGCCGCGGCAGCCAGCAGGCCGAAGCGCGGGATGAAGGCGAGGTTCAAGATCAGGTTGAGGACGAGGCCGACCGCAGGCACGACGATGACGATCGGCGGCAGCCCGCGGCCGGCCAGATCGTTCATGAAGATGATTTCAAGGGAAAGGGCCAGGATGCCCGGGAGGAGGAGGAGAAACGGAGCCGCCGCGCCGCCGAAGGCTCTCCCGTACAGTAGCAGAATCAACGGCTGGGCCAACACGCCAGCCACCAGGCAGAAGACCGTCATGCCAGCCGCGGTATGCCGGCAGGCGGCCGCCGTCAGGCTCCCCTCGTCCTCGGGCCGGGCGGAAACACGGGGGAACAGCATGGTTCCCACGGCCGTCGGAAAGACGAGTAGGAGGTCGGTCAGATTGACGGCCACGGCGTATATCCCGGCCTGGGCCGCTCCCAGGAAGTAGTTCACGAGGAGCATGTCCGAGCGGATAATGAGGAATGCGAAGAGGGAGGACAGGTAGGACCGAGAGCC
>JACQRS010000295.1 GCA_016206385.1 Candidatus Rokuibacteriota bacterium
CCGTTCAAAGGCGCAGGTGCCGCAGCGCACACGGGCAAAGCCGTGGGCCAGGACGCCGCAGGTGAGGAAGTCGCGGAATTCCTGCTCCACGAAGTGCGGAAGGCCGGCACCTTCGGCGCGCTCGGCCGCCTCACGGAGAAAGGTCTCCAGATGCTCGCGGACGATCGTGTAGAGAACGCCCTGCTCCGGCGCACGGGGTTGGTAGGCTCGGTGCTCCCCAGCTGGCTGGCAGGCCAAACGTGTACCTACCGCACCGGGAGAGGCCATGCTCGTATCCCCCGCAGCTCGCGGTGAGACCTTCCGTCCGCTCGCCGAGGCTGGTGACTTCACGGTCATGGTCGTCAACTCGCCCCAAGACTCTCTCTGACCTTCGACCTGCGCCGGTTGCGGGTGAGGGACGCGGGGGAGAGCAGAGTAGGGCGAAGCGACAACGGGACACAATGCCCAAAAAGTGATACAGGGTGGGAAAGGGTGACAGATAGAACCGACGGACTTGCTTAGACCGGGTCAGCGCGGAGCGGAGCGTTGATTGCCGCGCCGCGATCAGCCGCCGCGGGTGTGCATCTCCAGGTGGGGATCCTTCCGCAGTTCTCCGATCTGGACGAGCGGCGCCCGCCGGTCAAGCCCGAGGCGTTCCTCCGCCCCTCGGTCGGTTCGCGCCTGCCACCTGGGGATGATGAGGGACCGGAACTCCTCCCGCGATGCACCGCGCCGGAGTGGGCCGCGGAGATCGGTCCCCGCCCTGGCGTAGAGACAGAGGTACCACATGCCGTCGGCGGTGAGGCGGCTCCGGTCACAGGACCGGCAGAAGGGAGCCGTGGTGGACGAGATGATGCCGAAGATGGTCCCGTCGGGGAGGACGAAGCGGTCGGCGGGTGCCGAGCTCTCCTCGACCACGGGCGTCACCGGCCCGTAGTGCTCCGCCAGCCGCTCCACGATCTCCGTTCGGGAAACGACCTTGTCCATGGACCACAGCGTCGCCCCGCCCACGTCCATGTATTCGATGAAGCGCACCTCGGCGCCGACCCGCTTCCCGTACTCGATCAGGTCCACCAGCTCGTCGTCGTTGATCCCGCGCATCACCACCGTGTCGAGCTTCAACCCCTTGAAGCCCGCCCGCACGGTAGCCTCGATGCCGTCGAGCACCCGCTGGTGGCTGTCGCGCCGTGTCAGGGCCCTGAAGCGCGCCGGCCGAAGCGTGTCCAGGCTCACCGTCACCCGGTGCAACCCTGCCTCGTAGAGCGCCTGGGCGTGCTCGGCCAGGAGAACGCCGTTGGTGGTCATCGCCAGGTCTCGGATCGGCGGCTTCCCCGCCAGCATCCGCACCAGCGACGGCAGTCCCCGGCGCAGCAGCGGCTCGCCGCCGGTCAGCCGCACCTTCTCCACGCCCAGCTCGGCGAAGACGTCCACGAGGGCGCTGACCTCCTCGAAATGGAGGATATCCCCGCGGGGAAGCCAGACGTATTCCTCCTCCGGCATGCAGTACTGGCACCGGAGATTGCACCGGTCCGTGACGGAGATGCGGAGGTTGCGGAGCGGCCGACCGAACGCGTCGGCGACGCGATGGTCTTCACGCGGGCCTGGCACGTTGGGGGACACGATCTGCACGGCCCTAGATCTCGACAAAGATGGACGTGCCCTCCACCTTCACCGGAAAGCAGGTCACCTTGACCGCGGGATTGTTGACGTTGGCCCCGCTGCCGACGTCGTACCGCCAGCCGTGCCAGGGACACGTGACGACCGTGCCCTCCAGCTCGCCCTCGCCCAGCGGGCCGCCGCGATGAAGGCAGGTGTTGTCAATGGCGTAGTAAGCCCCGTCCACGTTGAAAATGGCGAGGGTCTTGCCCTCCAGCTCGACGACCTTCCCCTCGCCGGGATTCAGCTCGGCCTTCTCCGCCGCCTTGACCAGCTTCCCCATATCCAACTCCTCTCCGTCTCCGGGGGCCAGAGCCCCGCGGGGGTTATCCGAGCGACCAGAGAATGTCCTCCAGGGGCTTCCGCACGCAGGTGAAGATGGGTGTGTCACGGACCGTGTACGTGCTCCCCTCGGTCTCGCGCAGGCGCATGACCAGCGTGACGAAATCCCTCGGCTCGTCTCCCTCAAAGGCGACCACGAAGTCCTGATCATCCAGACCGAAGGAGTAGGACGTGTTGATGCGGATGCCGGGGAACTGGTGGCCGACCCGGATGTGCTCGTTCATCAGCCTCTGCCGCGTCTCGATGGGGAGCAGGTACCACTCGCGGCTTTTGACGAAAGGGTACACGAAGAGGTACTTGCCCTGCCCGGGCTCCACCTCCACCTTCACCTCCTCCGTGTGCCCCTTCAGATAAAGGGACTCCCGCGTCACCGCTAGAAAGCTTGCGGTGTTCTCCAGGTACGGGGCCATGGGGGTCTTCCTGAGGCCCTCCGTGAGCGACTGGATGGGGTCCAGCGTCGGGGCGATGAGCCAGAGGAGAAAGTCTGCGTCCCGCTTCAGCCCGAGGGTGGAGTACGTGCGGATGGTCAGACGCTGCCTGAAGTCGTCCACCCGCGCCAGATACTCGGCGATGGCCCGCGTCCTGTCATCCTTGGGCAGCCCGTACCAGGCCGGTGTGGCCCGGAACACGGCGTAGAGTAAGAAGCGCCCCGGCGGCGTCTGTTCCACGGTGAGTCCGCCTTAGGCCGCAACCTCGGCGGGCGCCAGCCCGGCTCGCTGGAACTCCCGGGCCAGCCCGGCCTTCTTCACTCCCACATCGAAGTGGTCCCAGGGAAAGACCTCGTCGAGCGCGCGCGGCCGTGTGGTGTAGAAGTCGGGATCACCCGCCCACTCCTTGAGCGCCCGAGACCAGTCCCCGTCGAGCCGCGCCGTCAGCTCAAGGAAGTCCGCCACCCGCCTGTCCCCCCGCGCCAGGAGCGCCTGAAGCCACGCCTCCCGGGGATTCTCGTGGAGGACCCGCATGTTGGGAAAGCGCCGGACTCCGGCTTTGATGACGCCCAGCTTGTCCGCCAGGTTCCGAGCGCCGTCGAAGGGCGACCACTGAAAGGGCGTCCACGGCTTGGGCACGAACGACGAGACGGAAAGGGTGAGGCGGCCGAAGGGACGGCCATCCGGGGAGGGCACCCGCAGCCGCCCGAGCAACCGGGCGGCCAGGTCGGCGATCGCCTCCACGTCCTCGCGGGTCTCGCCGGGAAGGCCGATCATGAAGTAGCACTTGAGGTTCGGGATGCCGTAGGCCCGGACCAGGTCGCAGGCCGCGTAGAGCTGCTCGTCGGTGATGGCCTTGCGGACCACCTGCCGCAACCGTTCCGTCCCGGCCTCGGGGGCGATGGTGAGGGTGCGGTGGCCACCGCGGTGGATGGCCGCGACGAGCTCTTCGGTGAGGCTGTCGGCGCGCAGGGAGGAGATGGAGACCTCCAGGCCGTGCTCTTCGAGGAGCTTCATCAGCTCCCCGATCCACGGGTAGTCCGAGACGCACGCGCCCACCCTGCCCACCCGTATGGTCTCTGTGGCGCGCTTGGCCACGCTCTCGCGGAGCGTCTCGAGGCTCCGGTGGCGCACCGGCCGGTAA
>JACQRS010000285.1 GCA_016206385.1 Candidatus Rokuibacteriota bacterium
CCACGGCCGCGACTGGGCGGGCGACGACTTCCCGAACGACACGCTCCACCACGCCCCGCGCAAGGGGCTCCACTTCGGCTTCCCATACTGCCACCAGGGTGACACCATCGACCCCGACTTCGGCAAGGGGCGCTCCTGCAGCGAGTTCGCGCCGCCGCTCCTGAAGCTCGGGCCCCATATCGCCCCCATCGGCACCCGGTTCTACACGGGGAACCTGTTCCCGCCGGAGTACCGCAACCGGCTCTTCATCGCGCAGAAGGGCTCCTGGAACCGCACCCAGAAGCTGGGCTACCGCGTGATGACGGTCGAGCTCAAGCCCGGCGCGCCGCCCAGATACGAGCCGTTCTTGGAGGGGTGCCACGAGGGCGACAAGGTCGTGTGCCGGCCGACGCACATCGAGTGGATGCCCGACGGTTCGATGCTGCTGTCCGACGACTGGGCGGGCGCCATCTATCGGATCACGTATCAGCGCTGAGTTCCGACGTCCCCACCGCGAACACCCCCGCCGGCCCCGGCGGGGGTGTTTTTCTGTCTTGAGGTCCCCCGCGATGATGAAGGTGCTTCGCGCCGTGGCGCTGCTCGGTGCGTTGTCATGGATGGTGGCACCCACCGGGGGGAGCGCGGCCGATCTTGAGGCGGGGCGGCGGAAGGCGGAGGTGTGCGCACCCTGCCACGGTCCCGACGGCAACTCGACGATCCCCAGCGTACCCTCGCTGGCCGGCCAGCCGCCACTCTACACCCACTGGCAGCTTCTCCTGTTCCGACTGGAACGCCGCGTCGATCGCCAGATGTTGCCGTTCGCGGCGAACCTCAGCGACGCCGATATGCAGGACCTTGCCGCCTACTACGCCGCGCAGACCCCCGCGGCGCCGCGCGGCACAAGCGACCCGGCAAAGGCCGCGGTGGCCAAGAGACTTGTGAAGATGCACCACTGTGATTCCTGCCACGCACCCGGGCTGGTCGGGCAACAGCATATTCCGCGCCTCGCCGGACAGCATTACGAGTACCTTTTGAAACAGCTGCGCGAGTTCAAGGCCCAGACTCGCGCCGAGGTGGATTTCACAATGACGGCGGCGGCTCAACCGCTGTCCGAAGAGGACATCGAGACGCTCGCGCACTACATGGCCCGTTTGCAGCCGACCCGGTAGCGCTCGCAGGAGGTTGCGGGGCTTGCCGTCGCATGGCGTGGAACCTTTCCTTTGCCGTGACGGGGCGGTATCATAGGAGCGTGCTCTACAGTTCCGTCATCCACGAGCGCTTCCGCCGTCCGCGCTTCAGGGGGGAGCTTCCCGACCCCGACGCCCAGTTTGAGGACGTGAACCCGCTCTGCGGGGATCGGGTGCGGATGGCGCTCACGTTCGGCAACGGCGGCATCGCCCAGGCGCGCTTCTTGGGCGACAGCTGCGCCATCTGCACGGCCGCAGCCGACATCCTGGCCGAGATGGTCCATGGGCGGGCGTTCAGCGAGGCGGAAAAGATCGGCGTGAGCGATCTCCTGTCGCGCCTCGAGGCCGACATCAGGCCGTCGCGGATCAAGTGCGTGACGCTCCCGCTCCAGGTGTTGAAGGGCGCCCTCGGTCAGGTCGGGAGCCGGACGTGAGCCTCGCGCTCCAGACGCGTCCCGATTTTCCGATCCTGGAGCGCCGGGTGAACGGCCGGCCGCTCATCTACCTCGACTCCGCCGCCTCAAGCCAGAAGCCCCGCCAGGTCATCGAGGCGGTGAAGCTCTACTACGAGCGCTCCCACGCCAACGTCCACCGGTCCATCCACACGCTCGGCGAGGAGGCCACCGCCCTCCTCGAGACGGCGCGGGACAGCGTGAAGGAGTTCATCGGCGCCGAGCACCGCGAGGAGATCGTGTTCACCCGCGGCACCACCGACGCCATCAACCTGGTGGCCCAGGCGGTCGGCAGAGCCTTCGCTCCGGGGGATGAGGTCATCGTCACGGAGATGGAGCACCACTCGAACCTCATTCCCTGGCAGATCCTGGCCCGGGACCGGAGCGTGAAGCTCAAGGCGGTCCCGATCGTGGCGGAGGGATTCCTGGACCTGGACGCCTTCGATCGCCTCTTCACCGAGCGCACGCGGCTGGTGGCGTTGACTCACGTGTCGAACGTCCTCGGGACGATTAACCCCGTTGGCAAGATCGTGGCGCGCTGCCGCCGCGCCGGGAGCCTGGTGCTGGTGGACGGCGCCCAGGCGGTTCCCCACCTGTCGGTGAACGTCGCGCGCCTCGCGCCGGACTTCTACGTCTTCTCGGGCCACAAGATGCTGGGCCCGACCGGGATCGGCGTGCTCTACGGCCGCCGTGAGGTGCTCGAGGGGCTGGAGCCGGCCTGGGGCGGCGGGGAAATGATCAAGGAGGTCTGGCTGGACCGCGCCCAGTGGAACGAGCTGCCGTGGCGCTTTGAGCCGGGCACGCCGCCCATCGCGCCCGCCGTGGGGCTGGGCGCGGCGGTGGAGTATCTCGGGAAGCTCGGCATGGAGCGGGTGCTCGCCCACGAGCAGGAGCTGACCCGGCTCTGCCTCGATCGCCTCGGGGCGCTCGAGGAGGTCACCCTCTACGGCCCGCGCAACCCGGAGATCAAGGGAGCGGTGGTCGCCTTCAACGTCAAGGGGTGGCATCCCCACGACGGCGCGGCGCTCCTGGACCAGGACGGCATCGCGGTGCGGGCCGGTCACCACTGCGCCATGCCGCTGATGCGAAAGCTGGGGATCGTCGGCACGCTCCGCGCGAGCTTCTCGGTGTTCAACACCCCCGAGGAGATCGAGGTCCTCGCCCGTTCCGTTGCCAATCTCAAGTTCCAGCTCTGACGTCGGACCCGCTGTGAGCGAGTTTCGCCCCCCCGACGCCTTCGCGTCCCCGCGCTTCGGCCAGCCCCCGACCTTCATGCGCCTGCCCCACGTGCGGGAGGCCGGCCGGCTCGACGTGGCGCTGGTGGGGATCCCCTTCGACGGCGGCACCTCCTACCGGCCGGGCGCCCGATACGGTCCCCGCGCGATCCGCGACCAATCCTCGCTGATCCGGCCCTGGCACCCGGTGCTGAAGGTGGCCCCCTTCGAGCGGCTCCGCGTGGCCGACTACGGCGACATCGACGTGGCCCCCATCTCCATCGAGCGGACCATGACGGCGGTCGAGCGGGAGATCGGCATGCTCCTCGCTCACGGAGCGGTGCCGGTGGTGGTGGGAGGAGACCACTCGATCACACTTCCCGTTCTCCGGGCGATCGCGAAGCGCCACGGCCCGGTCGGGGTCGTCCACTTCGACGCTCATCCCGATACCTGGGACGAGTACTTCGGCTCCAAATACTTCCACGGCACGCCGTTCCGCAGAGCCGTGGAGGAGCAGCTCATCGACCCGCGCCGGACCATCCAGGTGGGGATCCGCGGCCCGCTCTACAGCGCCGAGGATTTCGACTTCCACGGCCGGCATGGGCTCGAGGTGATCCGGATCGAGGAGGTCAAGGAGCGGGGCGTCCAGTGGGTGGCCGGCCGGTTCACGCGGCTGGCGGGGAGCCCGGTCTACTGCTCCTTTGATATCGACGCTGTGGACCCGGCGTATGCGCCCGGGACAGGCACCCCCGAGGTCGGCGGCTTGACCTCCTACGAAGCTCTGACGCTGGTCCGCGCCCTGAGAGGGCTCGACCTGGTTGGCGCCGACGTGATGGAAGTCTCGCCACTCTATGACGGGCCGGGCCAGGTGACAGCGCTGCTGGCCGCGAACCTGCTCTTCGAGTTTCTCTGCCTCCTGGCCCTCCAACGCGCTTAAGCCTTCAGAGCCGGGCACACGTGCCGCCAGCTTTGGCGGCCTCCGATTCGTGCTATAGTTGCGCCTGGAGGCAGCATGCGCCTGGTAGTCCCGGTCCTCTCGGCCTTCCTCGTCCTGAACGCGGTCCCGGCCTGGGCAGTCCCCCATGTGTCGCTGCTCGAGGTCGACGGGGTCATCACTCCGGTGACGCTCCGTATCATCGGGAACGCGGTGGACCGGGCCCAGGCCGAGCAGGCCCAGGCGCTTGTGATCCAGCTCGACACGCCTGGTGGCCTCGAGCGCTCCATGCGCTCGATCGTTCAGAAGCTCCTGAGCTCGGACGTGCCGGTGGTGGTCTACGTGGCGCCGACCGGCGCACGGGCGGCCTCGGCGGGGGTGTTCATCACCATGTCGGCCCACGTCGCGGCCATGGCCCCGGCCACCAACATCGGCGCGGCCCACCCGGTGGCGGTTGGCGGCGGGCAGGTCGACAAGGAGACCATCAAGAAGATCGAGAACGATGCGGCCGCCTTCGCGCGAACCATCGCCGCCGAGCGCGGGCGGAACGCCGAGTGGGCTGAAAAGGCGGTGCGCACCTCGGTGTCGGCCACGGAGCGCGAGGCGGTCCGGCTCAAGGTGGTGGACCTGATCGCCGAGAACGTCTCCGACCTCTTGGTGAAGATCGACGGGCGGACGGTGAAGACCCGGAAGGAGACGGTGACCCTCAAGACGAAGGACGCGCCGGTCAGGAAGGTTGAGATCGGGTGGCGGGACCGCTTCCTGAGCCTGATCACGGACCCCAACATCGCCTATATCCTCATGATGCTCGGGATGCTCGGGCTCTTTTTCGAGCTCTCCAACCCGGGCGTGGTCCTGCCCGGGGTCATCGGCGGGATCAGCCTGATCCTGGCCTTCTTCGCCTTTCAGAGCCTGCCGATCAATTACGCGGGCCTGCTTCTGATCCTCTTTGGCATCGTGCTCTTCCTGGCCGAGATCAAGGTGGTGAGC
>JACQRS010000291.1 GCA_016206385.1 Candidatus Rokuibacteriota bacterium
CGAGGCGGCGGCGAGGATCGTTTCCAGCTCCGCCCCGAGCGCGGAGTCGATGGCCTTGACGTAACTCTTCCAGGCGTCGGGCTGCTTGTCGAACTCGGACCCGACAAGGTTCGCCAGGTCCTCGAGCGTCGCCTTCGGCTCCTTCGCCAGGGGCTTGGCCGCCTTCTCCAGGGGGTGCAGCTCGCTGTCGGGCACGCCCTTGACCAGCGAGCTGGCCGTCACGGCGGGCTTGACCTCCTTCGAGACCGGCAACTCCTTCCTGTGCTTCTCAACGGCGACGCGCAGCCTGGCCCACGCCGCCTGCCAAGTGAACTCCACCTTCGCGCCGCCGGCGACCAACGCCCACTCGTCGTCGAGAGCCTTCCCGTAGGGCTCCAGGAAGGAGACGAAGGCTGCCTTGCCCTGTTCCTTCGCCTTGTGCTGCTCGGCCTCGAATGCCCTCGCCTGCTCTCCGGTCATCACGCGCCGCAGGAAGAAGATGAGGAGCGTCCTCTTCTCCGTCCGCGCTCCCGGGCCCCCCCAATCGGCCACATCGGCGACCATGGGCCCCTGCAGCAGGGCCCCCGCGTTCTTGCTCACATCCCCGCGCAGCTCCTTCGCCAATTCCGCGAGGGCAGCCTCCCGCTCGCCCGCGCCCTTCGCCAGGGCCGCCGCGAGCTTCAGGCGCAAGGCCTTCGCGTGCTCGGGATAATACTCGGCCGGGAGATTCCTCTGGAACAGCGTATCGAAGATCGCCGCCTCGACGGGCGTCAGGCGGGCGTCGGCGAAGTCGATAAGGGCGACCTCCTTTGCCGGTTCCAGCTTGGGCGCGGGCTTGCTCTTGAGCCGGGCCATGAGCGCCTGCCAGCGCTTGCCTACCGCCTCCCGGGCGAGGGGCGGCGAATCCGGCTTCTCGATCCGCAGGAGCCTTAGCTCCTCGTCCACGAAGCCCTCCACCTCGTCGAGGAAGCTCGCGAAGGTCGTCACCCCAGCCTGCTCTTTCTCCTTGGCGAAGTCGAGGTATTCGTCCAGCGCGGCTCGATCCAAGACTTGGAGGCGCAGGTTCGACAAGAGCCCGAGCTTGAGCGTCGCCTTCAAGTCTCCGCCCTCGAGGGCGTAGAGCTTCATCGCCTCGAACTTGAGCGCCTCCGCCTTGATCGCCGCCAGGGCCTGCGCGACCGATTCCTCGCTCGGAGGGTGGCTTCGCAGCCCGCTCAGGCTCCCCATGCGGAAGATCGCCTTCTCCAGCGGTGGGCGCGTGGCGTCGATGAACTCGCCGAGCGTCTTGTAGGCGGCCCATGCCGGCTTCTCCTCCATCGTAGCGCCGGCGAGCCTCGCGAGCTCCTGGTTTAGCTCGCTCTCGTACTTCTGCAGAAAACCGGAAAAGGCGGCCCGGCCCTTGCTCTTGGCTTCATTGAACGCTGCGAGGACGGCCTTCTTGTTCGCCTCGGGCACGGTCCGCCGCATATACTCCATCAGGAGCCAGAATTTCCCGGTCGCCTCCCTCCAGTCATCGCCGTCGTTGAGCAGCTTGGCCGGGAGCATCTCCTTGGCGTACGCCTTGACGTCCTCGCGCACGGCGTTCTTGAGCGCGTCATGCTTGTATTGGTCGCCAGCGGCCTGCGACCAGCCCTCCAGCCATTTTTGGGCCGCGCCCGTCCTGAAGCGGAGGGCGTTGACCACCAGCGCGGCCTCGACCGGGGTGAAGTTGGGGTCGGCCTTCACGAGCTCTCTCAACTGCTTCGACGCCGCAGCCTCATTCCAGGGCTCCGGACATGGCACCCGCAATTGCTGCATCATTTTAGCGTCTCGTAGCGTAGCCGCAGAAAGGTCCCCGGGTACCTGACCTGCGCCGCGTTCAACTGCTTGCAGAGGTGCTCGACCGCCGCGTTGCTCCGTCCGTTCGGCATCCCGTGCAGGCGAACCCGCAAGATCCCGGCCTGGGCGTCCGGCAGCACGTCTGCAGGGGTGCGTAGGATTTCCCGGATCAGCGCCCGGCCTTCCTCCTCTGTCCGTGCGTACGCGTCCTCGTTGAGCAGCCCCACGAGCGCCGTCTCCGCCCGGTAGGCGACCGTCTTGATCGTGTCGGTCAGGTGCTTCGTCTCCGGGCTCAAGCACACGACGCGATCCTCTTCGTCCATCTCCGCGACGGCGACCCGCTTGGGCTCCTTTCGCCTGCGCGCCAGGACCTCCTCGCAGCGGGCGCGCAGCTCACGGATGCGCTGACCCAGTTCCCCGTTGGCGATCTTGAAGCCGCGCGCCGTGGGGCGCTCCGACTCCTTGTTGTCCAGCGCTCGCTGGCCGTACTCGCCTTCCAGGCCGCGCATCTCGGCGCGCAATCTCGCAAGCTCCTTGTCGAGCCTCCGGCGCTTGGGGTTCGGGACGGTCCGCCCTGCCTCCACCGTCCCAACCTCCCGGTCCACCAGAGCGTCGAGCGCGAAGTGCTCCCGCATGTATCGAAAGAAGTTCTCCTGCCGCCAGCGCTCGAACATCCGCCAAGCCACCTGCAGGATCGGCATCTTCCAGCGCGTCGTCAGCACGGCCGTCTGTTTGCCGTCGGTGCGCATCCGTCGCACCTCGCGCATCTTGAATCCGGGGCGAACCTCCACCGTCCTCTCCGCCAACTCGTACTCCACCTTGCGTCCCTCCACCTGTCCCCGGACCACCTGGAAGGAACTCTGCGGCCACAGCTCATAGTTTCCCTTGCGGTAGGTCAGCACGTCGAAGCCCTGCTCGTCGAGCTCCTTGAACCATTTCGGGCTCCAACCCTCCCGGTCGAAGACCATCGTCACTCGGCGCTCGCGTCCCACCAGACGACGCACCTCAGGAAGTATCCGGCCCTTCATCGTCGAGATCAGCTTCTCGTTCACCGTGCCCGTCACGACGAACAACGGCTCCGCGTTCTTGTCGTTGACCCAGTAGTCCGTCGTCGCCTGCATGCTCAGGTTGCGCCGCGCCACGTGCGCCTTCGTCAGCCGGTGCTTCTCCCCGTGGTAGGGCCGCACATGCCCGTCCACGTAGAGCATCCCCACGTCCCTGCGCGACGTCGCCACCCATCGCTCGGCCAGCGCGGCGCTGAATTTCTGCGCGATCCGAGCCTCCGAGAGCTCCCGCAGCTTGCGGCGGATGGTCTTGACCTCAGGCGCGCGGTCCAGCCCCAGCAGCACGCCCAACTCGCCGGGAGCCTCGAACTGCATCCGCTCCGGGCTCTTGATGCGCAAGAGCGCCATGAATCCCAGGCACAAGACCGTGCTGCGCAAGCCGTAGAACCCGTTCTTGAGCCGGCCGTACACCGACTCGGCCGCGTCGATCAAGCCCGACTCCAGCAGCGCCGGCAAGGCCATCAACGCGCCCGCGTTG
This sequence comes from Candidatus Rokuibacteriota bacterium, assembly GCA_016206385.1. Classification (GTDB taxonomy): domain Bacteria; phylum Methylomirabilota; class Methylomirabilia; order Rokubacteriales; family CSP1-6; genus JACQWB01. The sequence goes on from JACQRS010000291.1 coordinate 3,340, forward strand.
GCCACGGCCATGGCGGGCTCGAACTCTGCCGCGGCCTCGGAAAGCTTCCCGACTCTCGCCAGGACGCGATCCAACACGCGCCTCGTCGCCACGCCCAGCGGCGCCGCCGAGTTCTCGACGCTGCGTTCGCCGGGCTGACTGCCCGCGGACACGCCCCACGGCCCATGGCTGCGCCGGGGCGTCAGCGACCCGCGCTGCACCGCTCGACGCAGCGTCCGGATACCGATCCCCAACTTCTCTGCCGCCTCCTCCTGTGTCGCGCCCGCGTCCAGCATCTTCTGCGCCCGCCCCAGGCACTCGCCCTTCAGTTTCCGCTCTCCCTTCGGGCCCGGCTTCTCCGGCACGAGACCGGCGATTCCCTGCTCCCTCAGGCGCACGCCCTGGCGATAGAGCGTCGTCCGGTCGATTTTGAGCCCCAGGCTGATTTCCGCCTGCGTGGCCAAACCCAGCGCGATTGCTTGCAGGCTGGCCAAACGTCGGCCCACCTCATCGTCTTTCCCATGCACGAACAGCGGTACCCCGCCCCCGAAGTACGCCACCTTCTCTTTCCGTTCCAGCACGCTCAGCGTATCGTTGATCTCGTGGGCACCATCGGGCTGCAGGGGGAGTCTGGATTGGATGGCCATTATCGCTCCAAGACGTTGCAACGATTATGGCCTCTTCAGAGAGATTTGTCAACCATTTCCGACGGAGTCCGGACCCCATGTCCGGAGCCCTGCATTCTGTTCCCCTGTCATCAAGAGGTGCCGCCATCGAGCTTGGCCAGCTTCCGCCTGATGGCCTCGACCACCCGCTTGAGGCGCGCCGGCTCGCTGAACCGCTCGGGCTCTGCCTCCAGGGCCGCAAGCGCCCGCTCGTAGATGCCCCTGACGTCGCGGCCCTTGCAGGCGTCCGCGACCCGGTAGATGCTGTGCTCGATGACAAAGAGGCGCCGGCCGCGGGTGCCTTCCTCGAGCGCCAGGCAGGCGGCCGGAGAGGGGAGGAGGCCCAAGGCCACCGCCGCGTAGTGTGCGCAATACTCGTTCTTGGCCCGCCAGAGGGCCTCCGCAAGGGCGGGGATGGCGATGGGGCCGACCTTGCCGAGGGCCAAGGCGGCCTCGATGCGGTAGCGCTCGTCGTTGTCACCGAGGAACGCGACGAGGACCGCGACCTCCCTCTTGCGCGCCAGCAGGACGAACTCGGGAACCTTGCCCGGCTGGTAGGCGTTTGGGAGGTGGAGCTTGAGCCGCCGAAGGAGGCTTGCCGTCGGGACGGCGTCGAGGAGGTCGGCGTCCACCATGCACAGGGCGCGCAAGGCATCGTCCGCCAGCACGGGATAGGGCCCGCCGGCGAGGCGCGCCAACTCCTCGACGGCCTTGCGCGTGCCGATCCTGCCTAGGATTTCCACGGCCTTCCTCCTCAGGGGGTAGCTCGCGGAAGGATTCCAGCCTGCCTTCAGCACGGCGGCGACCGCTGCGTCCGTCTTCACCTGGGAGAAGAAGAAACCCGCCGCCTCCGAGGTATCCCAGTCTACCGCGGTCGCCCCCTTGAGCTTGCCGGCCACCGCGTCGGAGTACTTCTCGGCCTTGGGCCCGTACTGCCCGAGGGCGTGGATGGCGAAGCCCCGGTCGGTTTCATCGAGGAGGGCGGCGAGCTTGTCGAGCGGTATCTCGACCGGCGCGGCGGCCGTCCTGTAGCTGCTCCAGACCTGAGGAGAGTTCGGGTAGCATGCCTCGATGAAAATCCCGTCGTCCCTGGAATCGAAGCAGGAGCCCGGGCGGCAGCCCTTCTTGTTGGCCTCGGCGATCGCTTTGACCGACGCCGGCATGATGAATCTGTAAGAAAGCCTCTTGGAATCCGCAGAGGAGTAGAGGTCGATGAGGTAGCGCGGCTTGCCTTCCGCGTCCTTCGCCGCCGCCCCGCCTTTATCGAGGAACGCCGCCAGGCTGTGGGCGTGGCAGGCATCGTAGAAGATCGTCAGTGGCAGAGGGCGGCCGGCGCGGGCCCAGGCCTCGTCGAGTTGAGCCAGCAGCATTTCGACCAGGTCCCGGTGGCGCACGGGCGGGCCCGACCGGGTGAAGAGGCCCTCGCCGCCGTGCGAGTTGATGTAGACGACGAGCCGGGGCTCGGCCTCGGCGTCCTGGCCGCGGGCGCACTCCTCGACCTTGGCCTCGAAGCTGTCCGTCGAGGCCTTCGGCGGTTCGCTCGCGAGAGCCTCCGCCTTGCTCCACGCGGCGTCGGAGTGCGCGAAGAGGACGCGCTGCGCCCCCGGCCCCGCGGACATGGCGTCGCCGATGTCGGCCACGAGGTCCGGACGGTCCTGGTCCTTGTGCGGGGTGTAGACGACGGCGCACGGAGCCCCGAGCGCCTCGCCGGCGGCCAACGCCGCGATGCAGCAGGCCCAAAGGGCCGGGCGGAAAGCGCTCATCCTCATGCCGTGAGGATGCTCCGCGACGGTTCCGGGATGAAGGGCCCAGGGGCCCCTCAGCGCCTCCTCGGGCCTGGGCGGGTAGGTCCGAGGGCCCACGCGCTCGCTGGCTGGCGGCGGCGCTAACGCCTTTCCTGGGCTTGCCGCGCACCACTAGATTCTCGCCGGTCCCGGGTGTATCCTTCCCGGGCCGTGGAGAAATGCCGCGCCGCGCTTTTCTGCGCCGCCCTGCTGGCCGTGTCGCTTCCCGCCTCCGAGGCCCGCGCGGGGCCCCGCCGCCTCGCCTGCGAGGCGGCGGACCTCTCCGGCCACTTTCCCGACCCACCCTGCCGCGCGCAGTGCGGCGTCGATTGTTGCCACGGCTTCGCAGCGGTCGCGCTGGCCGAGGCCGCCCTCTTTCAACGCACCGGCAGCAAGATCGCCCTTTCCGAGGCGGACCTGCTGCTCCAGTGGCTCAAGGGGCGGGCCGCCGACAAGGGCCAGTCATGGTCCGAGTTCTGGAAGGGCGTCTCGACCGAAGAGCACTACGGGGCCGCCGTCAGCAACCTGGAGGGAGGACTCGCCGACAAGAGCCTGCAACTGATCCTGGACAACGGCATCATCGCCGACAAGCCCTCCGGCTTCAGGGGCTTCGCCGCGGGCTATACGCGCGCCCGGGAAGACCGGACCCTCCACGACTTCGAGCCCGAGGCCTCCCTTTCACGCGAGAGGGGCGCCGCGGACGGCGCCGGCCGCGCGGACCTCGCGCGGGAGCGCCTGCTCATCCGAAGGCTGCTGGGCGCCTACAAGGTCCGGCGGGTTCCCCTGAAAACGGCCTGGGTCGAGACGCCCCCCGGCGAAATGGCCAAGGAAGAGAAGGCAGGCCGCTTCTCCGACCCCTGGCGACGCGTCGAGGTCGACACCGCCCTGGCGTTGAGCGCCGAGCTCTGCGCCTCCAGGCCGGTCGCGGTCACGCTCGTGAAAGGATTCCAGTCGCACGTCCTGGCGCTCACCGGCTTCAGCGAGGAGGGCGGCGCGCTCGCCTTCCGGACCCGCGACTCCGGCGAGAAGAAGATCACGGCGCTCAAGGAACGCCATCTCCGGCTGCTCGACAACGACGCCTACGTCCTGGACCTCTCGCCGGACGCCCAGCCCCCCTCGCCTGAGGATCTCGCCGCGCTGCTGGAGCTGGCCGCTCCGAAGTGACGCGCAAGCGCGGCTCCGAGCG
>JACQRS010000317.1 GCA_016206385.1 Candidatus Rokuibacteriota bacterium
CGTCTTCAACGTCTTCCGGTACATCACCTTCCGGACGGCGATGGCCTTCTTGACGGCGCTGGTCGTGTGCTTTGTGCTGGGCCCGTGGCTGATCCGGAAGCTCCGCGAGCTCCAGTCGGGAGGCGAAACCATCCGCGAAGACACGCCGCCGAGCCACCGGGCCAAGGCCGGTACGCCCACCATGGGAGGCCTCCTGGTCCTCGCGGCGATCCTTTCGTCCACGCTCCTCTGGGCCAACCTCAAAAACCGCTACGTCTGGATCGTCATCATCGCCGCGACCGGCCTCGGGCTGATCGGCTTCCTGGACGACTGGCGAAAGCTGCGCACGCGGAAGGGGATGTCCGCCGGCCAGAAGTTCGGCGCCCAGCTCCTCCTGGTCGGTGCGCTGATGGGCTCGCTCTATTTCTTTCCGCCCTCGGGCTTCACCACCCTCCTGGCGGTCCCCTTCTTCAAAGGCTGGCTGATCCATCTCGGCTGGCTCTGGCTTCCCTTCGCGCTCCTGGTGATCGTGGGGGCCTCCAACGCGGTGAACCTGACCGACGGCCTGGACGGCCTCGCGGTCGGTCCGGTGATCATGGCGGGCGGTGCCTTTGCCGTGATCGCCTACCTCACCGGGAACTTCAAGGCCGCCGATTACCTCAGGATCGTCAACGTCAAGGGGGCCGGCGAGCTGACGGTGTTCTGCGGCGCGCTGGTGGGAGCGGCCATGGGCTTTCTCTGGTTCAACACCTACCCCGCCCAGATCTTCATGGGGGACGTGGGCTCCCTGGCCGTCGGGGGGGCCATCGGGACCCTCGCGGTGCTCACCAAGGCGGAGCTCCTCCTGCCGCTGATCGGCGGGCTGTACGTCGTGGAGGCGGGCTCCGTGATCATCCAGGTGGCCGCCTTCAAGCTGACGGGCAAGCGCGTCTTCCGCATGGCGCCGCTCCACCATCACTACGAGCTCACCGGCTGGCCGGAGCCCAGGATCATCGTCCGCTTCTGGATCGTGTCCTTCGCCCTGGCGCTTTTGGCCCTCACCACATTGAAACTGAGATAGCGGCGCCGTGATGAGTGAAGCGGTTCTCGAAGAAATGACGGCGCGCGGATCGGCGTATCGGGAGTGGCTCAGGGGCAGGCGGGTGTCGGTGGTCGGCCTCGCCCGGAGCGGGGTCGCGGCCGTCCAGCTCCTCGTCAAGCTCGGCGCGCGGGTGACCGCTACCGATGCCAAGCCCGTGGCGGCTCTCGCTCCGGAGGCCGGGGCCCTGGCCGGGAGCGGCGTTCGCCTGTACGCGAGTGCCCACCCGCCTGAGGCCTTTAGCGGGGCGGAGCTGGTGGTGGTGAGCCCGGGCGTGCCCAGCGACCATCCAGCGCTGGCCGCGGTCAGAGCGGGCGGGGTCCCCGTGATCGGCGAGCTGGAGCTGGCCTGGCGGGTCATGGAAGCCGACGTCATCGCGATCACGGGGACCAACGGCAAGACCACCACCACCGCCCTCGCCGGGGCGCTGCTCAAGGAGCAGAGCCGTCCCGTGCTCGTGGCGGGCAACATCGGCACCCCGCTGGCCGCCCACGCGCTCGACTTCCCGGCTGACGGGATCGTCGTGGCCGAGGTTTCGAGCTTTCAATTGGAGACGGTGGAGACGTTCCACCCGCGGGTGGCAGCGGTCCTGAACCTGACCCCGGATCACCTGGACCGGCACGGGAGCTTCGCCGTCTATGTGGCGGCCAAGGCCCGGATCTTCCAGAACCAGAGTGAGGCGGACTGCGCGGTGCTGAACTTCGACGCCCCCCCCACCGCCGCCCTGGCTGTCGGCACTCAGGCGCAGGTGGTCTTCTTCAGCCGCCAGCACTCCCTCGAGCGCGGCGTCTTCTGCCAGGACGGCTGGATCGTGGCCCGGCTCGACGGTCACCTGGAGCAGATCTGCCCGCTCGGTGAGATCGCGCTCCGGGGCCAGCACAATGTGGAAAACGTGCTGGCCGCCACCGTCTGCGCCCTCTGGGCCGGAATGGCCCCGGGCACCATCCGGGGCGCCATCGCACAGTTCAGGGCCGTGCCCCACCGGATCGAGTGGATCCGGGACATCCGCGGTGTGGCCTACTACAACGACTCCAAGGGGACCAACGTGGCGTCCACCATCAGAGCCCTGGAGAGCTTCACCGAGCCCGTGATCCTCATCGCCGGCGGTCAGGGCAAAGGGCAGGACTTCGCCCCGCTCGCCGAGGCGGCCGGCGGGCGAGTTCGCCTGGCGGTGCTGATCGGCGAGGACCGGAAGAAGATCGCGAGGGCGTTGGCCGCCGTTGCCATCCCGTCCACCGAGGCGGACTCCATGGGCGAGGCGGTGAGGCTGGCCAGCGCCGCGGCCGGGCCCGGCGAGGTCGTGCTGCTGTCCCCGGCGTGCGCCTCCTTCGACATGTTCGAGAACTTCGAGCATCGGGGTGAAGCCTTCAGGACCGCGGTCCTCGCCCCGGAGGCTGCCGGAGGGTCGCGCTGATGCCCCGGAAGCTCCGGCCGGACCCGTGGCTCTTCGGCGCCGTGGTGGTGCTGGTTTCGGTGGGCGTCGTCATGGTCTATTCCACGAGCGCCATCGTGGCCGCCGAGCGCTTCCAGGACCCGTACTTCTTCCTGAAGAAGCAGCTCTTCTGGGCCGTGCTCGGGTTCGGGTGCCTCTGGGCAGCGCTGGCAGTGGACTACCACCGCCTTGAGCGCCTCGTGGTACCGCTCCTGGCGCTGTCGCTGGCGCTCCTGGTGCTGGTGCTGATCCCCCCCTTCGGCCAGGAGATCAACGGCACGCGGCGGTGGCTCAGGTGGGGCTCGGTGTCCTTTCAGCCCGCCGAGCTGGCCAAGTTCTCCCTCGTCCTGTACCTGGCCTCCTTCTTCTGCCGCCGCCAGGACGCCATTGAGCGCTTCTGGACCGGGCTCGTCCCGCCGCTTCTCGTGGCCGGCACCATGGCGGGGCTTGTGCTGCTCCAGCCCGACCTCGGCTCCAGCTTGACCTTGGTCGCCCTGGTGTTCGGTCTTCTGTTTCTGGCCGGCGCGCGAGCCAAGCAGATCGCCCTCGTCGCCGTGTCGGCGCTCCCGCTGGTGGCCCTGGCGATCGCCACGGCGCCGTACCGCTGGAAGCGCATCGTAGCCTTCCTCGATCCCTGGGCCGACCCGCGGGGCAGCGGCTTTCAGATCATCCAGTCCTACCTGGCCCTCGGCTCCGGCGGCTGGCTCGGCCGCGGCCTCGGTGAGTCCAGGCAGAAGCTGTTCTACCTGCCCGAGCCGCACACCGACTTCATCTTCGCCGTGATCGGGGAAGAGCTGGGGCTGGCCGGCGCGCTCGCGCTGGTGGGGCTCTTCGCGGTGGTGATCTGGCGCGGGATCCGGGTCGGGCTGAGCGCTCCGGATCCCCTCGGGGCCTACCTGGCGCTGGGGCTGACGCTGCTCCTGGCGGCTCAGACGCTGGTGAATCTGGGAGTGGTGACGGGGCTGCTGCCCACCAAGGGGCTGCCCTTGCCCTTTATCTCCTTCGGCGGCTCCGCGACCCTGACGATCATGGCGGCGATGGGGGTGCTCTTGAACATCTCCCAGCACGCGCGCACGGGATGAGCCGTGTTTAAGAAGTACCAGCAGATCCACTTCGTCGGCATCGGCGGCGCCGGCATGAGCGGCATCGCCGAGGTGCTCGTGAACATGGGCTACCGCGTCACGGGCTCGGATTTGAAGCGGAGCGAAGCCGTTGAGCGGCTCGCCACCCTCGGCGCCAAGGTCTTCATCGGCCACGACGGGACCCACATCGAGGGGGCGCACGTCGTGGTCTACTCCTCCGCCGTAGCGAAGGACAACGTAGAAGTGCAGGCGGCGCGCCAGCGGGGAATCCCGGTCATCCCGCGGGCGGAGATGCTGGCCGAGCTGATGCGGCTCAAGTACGGGATCGCGGTGGCCGGCACCCACGGCAAGACCACCACCACGTCCATGGTGGCGGCGGTGCTGAGCGAGGGCGGCTTCGATCCGACCGTCGTCGTGGGCGGCCGGGTCCATGGCCTCGGGGCCAACGCCCGCCTCGGCCAGGGGGAGTTCCTGGTGGCGGAGGCCGACGAGTCCGATGGCTCCTTTTTGAAGCTGAGCCCGGCCATCGCGGTGGTCACCACCGTGGACGCCGAGCACCTGGACTACTACCCGTCCATCGACGCGATCCGCGAGGTGTTCCTCCAGTTCGTCAACAAGGTTCCGTTCTACGGGGCCGTCGTCCTCTGCCTGGACCAACCCAACATCCAGCTCATGATCCCCCGCGTGGAGAAGCGCCTGCTCAGCTACGGCCTGGAGTCGGGCGCCGAGCTCACCGCGCGCCGGGTGGCCCTCGCGGGGCTTACGTCCCGCTTCGAGGTGCTCCACCGCGGCCGGGTCCTGGGCGAGTGCCGCCTCCAGGTTCCCGGCGCCCACAACGTCCTCAACGCTCTCGCCGCCATCGCGGTGGGATTGGACCTCGAGATTCCGTTCGCGACCATGGCGAAGGCCCTGGCCGGCTTCTCAGGCGTCCAGCGGCGCTTCCAGGTCAAGGGCGAAGCACAGGGGGTGCTGCTGGTGGACGATTACGGCCACCACCCTGCCGAGATCCGGGCCACGCTGGCCGCCGCCAAGGCCGCGTTCGACCGCCGCGTGATCACGGTGTTCCAGCCCCACCGCTACACGCGCACGCTCCACCTGCGTCAGGAATTCCTGACCGCGTTCTATCAGGCCGACGTGCTCCTCGTGATGGACATCTACCCCGCGGGCGAGCCACCGATTCCGGGCGTGAACGCCCGGGACCTGGCCGCGGGTATCGCCGCCCACGGCCACCGGGAGGTGGTGTATCTCGGAAGCGATCGCGGGGCGGTCCTGGATTACCTGTGTGAGAACACCCGGCCCGGGGACCTGGTGCTGACCCTCGGCGCCGGTGACGTGGGCCAGCTGGGCGGCGAGTTCCTGACCCGGCTGAACACCCGAGAGGGTCACCAAAGAGGAGGGTGACATGTTAGGAGAGATCCGGGGTGAGGTGCGCTTCAAGGAGCCGCTCTCATTCCA
>JACQRS010000318.1 GCA_016206385.1 Candidatus Rokuibacteriota bacterium
CCGAGCCAGTGGAGCGCTTTCGGACGCCGGGACCGCATGCGCTTGCCCTCACCGGCCGCGAGGATGACCGTGGTCAGCCCGCTCATCGCCCTTTGTCCTTCTCGCGCGACAGCAGGTCGAGCATGGCCCGGCCGAGGCGCTGAGGATGGTGACGGACCTTGTCGCCGGAACCCACCAGGTCTGCTTCGTGGATCCAGACGCCCCACTGGGCGACCCGATCAAAATCCAGGCGCGTGGGCGCAGAGCCGGTGGCCCGGTAGCTGGCCAGGACCCGCTCAGGCAAGCGGCGCGAGTGAACGAGAACCCCGTCCACCACGCCCGGGCCCGCGTGCTCCACGATCGCCGCGACCTGGTCAGCCAGGGTGAAGCCGGGAGTTTCCCGGGGCTCGGTCATCAGGTTGGCCACAAACACCTTGAGCGCTCCCGAGCTCCGAAGCGCATCGGCGACGCCCTGGACTAAGAGGTTCGGGATCACGCTGGAGAGGAGCGAGCCCGGACCCAGGACCACGAGGTGAGCTCGGTCAATGGCCTCGAGCACATCGGGCAGCGGGCGAGACTCCGGAGGATCCAGAAAGACGCGCCGGATCGGCTTGGAGGCCTGGGCCAGCTTCTCTTCGCCGATGACGACGGAACCGTCGGCGCCCTCGGCGCCGAGGCGGACATTGTCCAGCGTGGAGGGGAGAATGGTTCCCTTCACCGCCAGCACCTTGGCCGAAACCTGGATGGCGGAGAGAAAGTCACCGGTGACCTGCGCCAGGGCCGCCAGGAAGAGGTTGCCGAAGCTGTGTCCCGCCAGTCCGCCCTCGCCGCGGAAGCGGTACTGAAAGAGCCGGCCCATGAGGGGCTCCACCTCGGCCAGGGCCACCAGGCAGTTGCGAATGTCTCCGGGCGGGAGCATCTTGAATTCCTCCCTGAGCCGCCCAGAGCTCCCGCCGTCGTCGGTAACTGTGACAACTGCGGTGAGGGATTCGATCTGGTTCCCGATCTCCCGCTTGAGCCCGGTCAGGACAACGGGCAACCCGGTGCCGCCTCCCATTGCCACAACCCGCCAGCGCTCCGACCGGGCCGGATCCCTCGCACCCATCATGGTTCCCCAAGCGGGACTCCATCATAGCAAGAGCAACACCAATCGCAAACCCTTCCCCCGGCAGCATTTGTCAAGTCTGGCGGCTCTCAGCGTTGGCTTTCGGACACAGCCCGGGGTGTGCGGGTGTTGCGCAGATGAGACAGGAGCCGCGTTATCCGTTCAGGCAACGCCGACGTGAACTCGAGCGGTTCACCGGTGGCCGGATGGAGGAAGCCGAGGGTCTGGGCGTAGAGGGCCACGCCGTTCAGCGCTGCTACAAGCGCGTTCAGCGCGGGGTCCTCAACACGGGGCGTGGAGCGTCGACGGTAGGTTTCGTCCCCCACCACCGGGTGGCCGAGGGAGGCCAGGTGGACACGGAGCTGATGGGTCCGACCGGTCTTGAGCCGTGCCTCGAGGCAGGTGAAGCCTGAGAAGCGCTCGAGAACGAGAAACTCGGTGAGCGCGGCTTTCCCCCGTCCCGGGGGGAGGACTGCCATCCGGACCCGGTCGTGGGGGTGGCGGCCGATCGGAACGTCTATGACTCCCTCCGACCGCCTCAGCTCACCGTGAACCACCGCCAGGTAGCGGCGCGACACGCTTCTCGCCGCGAACTGCCTCACCAGGCCTTGATAGGCGTGGGCGCGCTTGGCGACTACGAGGAGCCCGGAAGTTCCCTTGTCCAGGCGATGGACGATTCCCGGACGACCCGGACCACCCACACCTGCCACCTCTGGGGCATGAGCCAGCAGCGCTCCCGCCAGAGTCCCCGAGCGGTGTCCCGCCCCGGGATGAACGACCATCCCCGCCGGCTTGTCCACCACCAGGAGGTGCGCGTCCTCAAAGACAATGGTGAGGGGGATCGCCTCGGGCGCGAGAACCTCCGGCTCCGGAGTCCCCAGCTCCACGCTCACCCGCTCGGCCGCCCTGAGCCGGTAGGCTGCTTTTCGGGGCTGGCCGCCCACGGTCACCTGCCCGGTGTGAACGAGCACCTGGAGCCGGGTTCGGGAAAGATCCGGCAGGCGGGCGGTGAGCCACCGATCCAACCTGAGGCCGGCCTCCTCGGGCCGTACGCGGAACTCACCCCGAGGCTCGCCGGGGGACATCGAGAACCGCTGCGCCACGCTCAGGCCGATTTGCGGGAGACCAGGACGCGGAGCACCAGGAGGCCGACCCCGACAGTGATGGCCGAGTCGGCCACGTTGAACGCCGGCCAGTGATAGCCACGCCAGTGGACGTCGATGAAGTCCACCA
>JACQRS010000294.1 GCA_016206385.1 Candidatus Rokuibacteriota bacterium
CACCAGGAACACGAGATCAAGCGCGTCGGTGGGACGGAGCCGATCCAGGTGGACGTCCGGGTCATCGCCGCGACCAACAAACATCTGTACAGCCTGGTCAAGGCCCATCGCTTTCGTGAGGATCTGTTCTACCGCCTGAGCGTCGTCACCATCACCCTCCCTCCGCTGCGGGAGCGGGTGGACGACATTCCCCTCCTGGCAGAGTTCTTCCTGCGGAAGTACGCCCGCGAGGCGGGCAAGCCGGTGGAGCGCATTGCGCCCGAGGCCATGGCGTTCCTGTCCGCGTACTCGTGGCCGGGCAACGTGCGGGAACTCGAACACATCATCGAGCGCGCCGTCATCCTGACCCAGAACCCGACGCTCTTGCCCCAGGACCTGCCGCCTGTTTTCCAGACCCCACAGGCAGGGCGGCCCGTCGCCGATGCCCAGGTGCTGCCCCTGCGGGAAGTCGAGCGGCGGCATTTGCTCTTGGCCCTGGAGCGGGCCCAGGGGAACCGGAAGCGCGCGGCCGAGTGGCTGGGGATCACCCGGCGCACGCTCTACCGCATGGCCGCCCGCCATGAGATCGATCTCTCGACGCGTCACGACTGATCCAGGTCTCTCCCTCCCCCTGACCCATGGCCTCTCCCGTGTGTCCCTCTGAACCTCCCCCTACCAAAAGTATCCACCGCCCTCCCCATCGTGAAGTGGCAAGCAGTTAAGCGTCGGCGATCCTTCCTGAATGTGCCACTCCGGGCCCTCGGGCGGTCGCTCGATATCCGCCCGTCCTGGCCCACACACTGGCCTCCGTCCCTCTATTTTCCGGCCCTTATCCAAGACGCGGCTCCTCCAGGCATCCGTCGGCACGGGGGATGCCTCTGTGGGCTGCCGGACAGAGGGTCCGGAGACGCGTGTGATGGCCGTGACAGCGGAGCAGGCGAATGCAGGCAGGGGGCGCATCCTGGTGGTGGACGACGACCCCCGCGTGCGCGACACGATCCTTCGCGGCCTCCGGAATTACGGCTACCAGGCCGAGGAGGCCGAGGACGGCCTCCAGGCTCTCCACCATCTCCAGCATGGGGAGTTCGACCTGGTCGTCACCGACCTTCAGATGCCCCGACTGGATGGCCTGGCCCTCCTGCGGGAGATGCGCCGGAGGGGGTACGCGCAGGCGGTGGTGATCCAGACGACCCTGTTGGATCCCTCGCTGGAGATCATCCTGCGCCGGGCAGGGGCCTGCGGCGTTCTGATGAAGGGGGGGCCCGTCGGGGAGCTCGTCCGATCGGTAGAGGAGGCCTGCCAGGCCTCCAAGCGACCTCGGGCCCCCTGTGCCTGAGGGCCGGCCCGAGGCCAAGAGAAGGAGGAACGGCTCATGCGTAACGGCGAGAGGCCGAAGGAGGATTTGGACATGCGCGGAACGAAGCAGGTAATCGCATTGCTCGCAGCGAGCGCCCTGACCCTCGGGGCAGGGATGGCGCTCGCATCCACGGAGTCGTCCAAGGCAACGGAAGCCTCCAAGCCAGCCGCCACCCAGGCGGAGAAAGAGAAGAAGGCGGAGTTCCACCGCGTCCGCGGTGAGGTGACCGACGTGGAGACCGGCGCCAGGACCATGGTGGTCAAGGCGATGCAGGGCAAGAAGGAGCTGACCGTAGGCGTGGACGTCACCGACAAGACGATCATCCGAGAGGCGAAGGCCCACAAGACCCTGAGCGACATCAAGGTCGGGGACCGGGTGTGGATGAAGTACGAGCGGACGAACGACAAGCTGGTTGCCGACTTCATCCGCATCCTGAAGCCCACCAAGATCGCCGCGAAGAGCCAGAGCCCCGAGAAGGCTGCTCCAGCGGCCTCGAAAACTGAGAGCTCCAAGAAGAGCTATTAGGGCGGCCGCGGCCCCGGATCCGCGCCCCCTCCCTCCGCGCGGGTCTGGTGGCCGCACGCTCGAATCATGGACACTATCCGAGTGCACGCCAGGGGACTCCCGGCCGTCCGACCGACCATCCTGAAGGTTCTCCAGGCGGTGGCGATCATCGCCCTGCTGGTGCTGCTGATGACGGCGCTGACGGTCAGCTCCATCACCATCCCCTCCGGCTCGATG
>JACQRS010000296.1 GCA_016206385.1 Candidatus Rokuibacteriota bacterium
AACCAGAGGCACCGGACGCGGTATTCGTCGATCAGCCGATTCACCGCTTCGGCAGCCGTCCTCTCGTCGATTTCTGTCGGGCCCATGGCCGTCTTCACCCTGCCTGGATCACGTTCTCCACTCTGGCCAGAAGTATAGCCATTTCTCTGGCCACTGTCGCGCCCGCGCAGTCATCGTCAAGCGTCGGGTGGTGGCAGATACCAGTCGGGCTCGGCCGCCGTCCCGCGGGCCTCGATCCTGAGACTCCAGCTTCCTCTGCGGATCCCCGGTTCCCGTTTCGCCCGCGGAGACTACCGCCGCAGCGCCAGAGCGTCGCCCAACCTGTCCACGCTCAGGTTTCGCACTCCTGGCCGGAGCACCGACTCGCCGGGAACATCCGCCGCTCCGCGATAGCACACACAGTTGTCTGTCTTGTAGCCAGCCACCGCCCTGCCGAGGCAGGCCAGCGGTTCCGCTACACCCGGCGTGACGGTCCTGGACGCTTTCGCTTCCAGGAACAGCAAACGCCGCTCACCTATGGGAACTAGAGAATCGATGCCCAGCGGCTTGAGCATCGCCATGAAAAAGCGGTCGCGCTCATGCACCGGCTCACGCTGGATGATTTCGTTGACGCGTTCCCAGTATTCCATGCCGCGCGGTGCCGCCTGGATGAAGGTCTTGCCCGAAGCCCAAACGTGTTTCTGCGGCGGCGGGTTGTCGCGCTGGCTCCACCGATACATGCGCGACCTCTCGAACTCGGCCTTTGCGACGGCCTTGTCCGGGTTGAGAATCCGGTAGCCCGTGAACACCATCGTCGAAGGCGACTCGATAACGCGGGAACCGCCGGCATCGGCGGGCACTTTCTGGCCTGGCCCCACGAGCAGCAACTTCACCCCATTGCCCTTGTTCGAGGTCGACCCGCTGCGCTGCCCCTGCGGCGGGTCGATGCGGGTGGTGGGGTTGGTTCTCGACGCCGTGGTGATCCGGAAGATCCTCCAGCATCGGCCCCGGCCCGAGCATCGCGCCCACGCGCCGCCATGCGGGCGAAGGCCGCCCCGTTCACCCGACCACCACATTCACGACCGAGCGGGCCCGGGGCCGCGCGCGGGCCCGAGCTGTCAAGGGCTTCGTCGGCATCCTGCTGATCGCACCCCCTCGCCGGTCGGGGTGTGTTCGCGAGCAGGATATTCGCCCCGTGGCGGCGCGGACGGGCGCCGCCCCGAGCGACCGCGATGCGGCCTGCCACGCGATGCGGGGGGTGGAGCGGGGGATGCGAGCCTGGCGGGCGGTGGCCGATACCGGTTCCTGGGAGCAGAAGGTCGCCCAGTCGCTGGCTTCGGCATCCCGTACACGCTGAAGGGCGAGGAGCGGCAGTATTACCCCGACTTCATCGTGCGGTTCCGGTATACTGAACCCGGCCCGATCGTGAACCTGATCCTCGAAGTGACCGGAGAGAAGAAGAAAGACAAGGAAGCCAAGGTGGCGACGGCCCGGGACCTCTGGGTGCCGGCGGTCAATGCACACGGCGGCTTCGGTCGCTGGGGGTTCCTCGAAGTCACCGATCACTGGAACACGCAGAACACGATACGGGCCGCTCTGAAGGCAGGCACGCCATGACCACCGACACCCTGAAGGTGCACCTCCCGATGGAAACCATCGGCGAGTTTTGCCGGCGGTGGAAGATCACTCAGCTCTCTTTGTTCGGATCGGCCCTGAGAGACGACTTCACCGAGCGCAGTGACCTGGACTTCCTGGTGACCTTCGCTCCCGGCGCCGGCTGGAGCCTCCTCGACCACGTGGAGATGGAGGAGGAGCTGGCGCAGATACTCAGCAGACGGGTGGATCTTCTCACACGGCGCGCAGTGGAGCGAAGCCACAACTGGCTTCGTCGCAACGAAATCCTCGGCTCGGCCCGGGTCGTGTATGAAGCGAGATGATGCGCACGTACTGCTGGACATCGCCCACGCGGCTCGGCTCGTCACCAAGTTTGTCGCCGGGACCGACCAGGCTGGCTTCGAGGCCGATGATATGCGACGGTCGGCTGTCCTGCATGAACTTCTCGTCATCGGAGAGGCTGTGAAGCGCCTCTCTCCCGGGTTCCGCAGCCGCAATCCAGGCGTCCCGTGGAGCCGGATGGCCGGCATGCGGGACAGGCTCATTCACGCCTACGACGAGGTCGATCTCGAGGAGGTGTGGAGGACAGCGACTTCCGACATCCCCGACCTGTTGAATCGGCTCAAGCCGCTTCTGCCGCCGGAGAACCCCTGAGGATGGCCCGCGTTAAGAAGAACCCGCGCCGTACTTCAGTCGGATCGCACAAGCACAAGGACAAGCGCAAGAACATCCCGACACTGGAGCTGCGCGACTTCGTCGCCGATCAGGAGGCGACACCCAAGGTCGTGCAGTTCCCGGGCCTCCTCTAAACCCCTCGGAAGGCGTGGAGGCGGTCGCGGCCGGCGTCTCGACTCCCCGGAGATGCCGATCGAGAAACTCCAGGATGGCACGATACCCCCGCAACTGGTTCGCCTTGATCTTGAAGCCGTGCCCCTCGTTGTCGAACACGATGTACTCGACCGGAGTGCCCCGGGTATGCGCGGCGGCGACCATGTCGGAGAACATCTGCGGCGGCGCCCTGGCCCACCCGGAGGCGCTGTCGGACGTGCGCGGGCACGGCCTCCTCCTGGCGATCGAGTTCCGATCCGGCAGGAGGCTGCCCGCCGCGCAGGAGCGGCGCGGCGACCATTATTGTCCGGGCGCGGCCGGAGTGCTATCTTGCACACCCCGGTCGGCGGGGGAAGGTTCGCAGGGAGGAGGGCCGCCGGCAGGGGCCACCTCCGGGAGGAACCTCGATGAAGGAGGCACTTCGATGAAACGCATCCTCGCGCTCGTGTGCGCCGCGGCCGCCGCCGTCCTGGCCGTCGCGGGTCCGTTCGCCGCGGAGGAGGCGCGCCCGCGCCTCACGATCTACAACCAGGGCTTCGCCCTGCTCAGCGAGACCCGCTCGCTGGCGCTCGAGGAGGGAGTGAACGAGGTGAGCCTTGCGGGCGTCACCGCCCTGCTCGAGCCCGGCTCGGTCGTCCTGCGCGATCCGCGCGACCCGGAGGGGATCCGGGTCCTGGACCAGGCGTACCGGGCGGAG
>JACQRS010000297.1 GCA_016206385.1 Candidatus Rokuibacteriota bacterium
AGAAGGAGCCGGACCGGTGGGCGAGCGCCTTCGCCTATGCCTCGCTCCAGATCCTGGAGCGCTGCGTGGCTGAGGTCGGTCTCGACCGGAAGCGGATCAAGGAGATGCTGGACTCGACCGAGTTCACGACCGTCGCAGGCCCGATCAAGTTCGTCAAGGGCGTCAACGTGGCCACGCCCGGCATGGTGGGACAGTGGCAGAAGGGGGAGTTCGAGATCGTCTGGCCCCGGGACCGGGGCACGGCGCCGGCCGTTGTCCCCAAGCCCGGCTGGGCGTAATGCAACCCGCGCTCCTGCTCGACCTCGTGGTGGGGGGGCTGATCACCGGGGGCCTCTACGCGCTGGTGGCCCTCGGTCTCAACCTCCAGTACGGCCTCATGCGCGTCCTGAACGTCGCCCACGGCGAGTTCCTGATGCTCGGGGGCTACCTCACCTACACGCTCCACACCAGCTGGGGCGTGAACCCGCTTCTCACCGTCCTGGTCACGGGGCCGGCGGCCTTTGGCGCCGGCCTCGGGCTCCACCGGCTCCTGTACGCCCGGGTGCTGGAGGCCGGCGAGTCCGCGGAGGCACTCGAGGCGCGCTCGCTTCTCCTCTCCTTCGGCCTCCTGTTCGTCCTCCAGAACGCGGCCCTCCTCCTCTGGAGTGCCGACCTCAGAGGCTACAGCTACCTCGCCGTCCCCTTGCGCTTCCTCGGCGCCGTGTTCCCCGCCAACCGGGTCCTGGCCGCGGCGGTGGCGCTCTTTCTCTCCGTGGCGTTCTATCTCTTCCTCAAGCGAAGCCTCGCCGGAAAGGCGATCCGCGCCCTCATGCAGGATCCGGAGGGTGCGCAGCTGGTCGGCGTCGATCTCAGGCGGACTCATGCCCGCTGCTTCGGCGTGGGAGTGGCCATGGCGACCGTTGCCGGCTCTCTCGTGAGCATGCTCTTCGAGCTGACACCGTTCATCGGTCTCCCCTACACCGTCACCGCGCTGGTGGTCGTGATCCTTGGCGGCCTCGGGAATCTCCTCGGCAGCCTGGTCGCCGCTCTGATTCTCGGCCTGGTGGAGACGTTCTCCGTCCACCTGGCCGCCTCGGACATCCGGCTGATCGCCAGCTACGCCGTCCTTTCCCTCATCCTGATCCTCAAGCCCTCGGGACTCCTTGGCCGCTAGGGTGCTGGTCGGCGGTCTCGTCCTGGCGGGGGTCGCGGCGCCGGCGCTCCTTTCCCCCTACCTCCGCTCGCTGGCCCTGGCGATTCTGGCCGATGTGGTGCTGGCTGTTTCCTGGAGCCTCTTCTCCGGTCCGACCCGCTACCTCTCGCTCGCCACAGGCGCCTTCTGGGGAGCCGGAGCCTACCTCACGGCGGTAGTAGGCGGACGCGCGCCCTGGCCGGTGCCTGTGCTCCTGGGCGGAGCGGTGGGTGCGGGGATAGCGCTCATGGTTGGAGGGCTCGCGCTCCGGCTCCGCGGCCCTTACTTCGCGATCTTCACCTTCGGCCTGGCCGAGCTCGCCAAGCACGCGCTCATCTGGTACGAGACCGGCGTGACGGGAACCGTGGGGCGGCTTCTGCTCACCCAGCCGCGGCCCGCCACGCTCTACTACACCGTGCTGGCTCTGGCGGCGCTGGCCGTGACGACGGCGGTCCTGCTCAGGCGCTCGCGGTGGGGCTACGCGCTGGTCGCCATCGGCGGAGACGAGGAGCGGGCCGAGACGCTGGGGATCAACACCATGGCGGTCAAGATCGCCACCTTCGCCCTGAGCGCGGCCTTCATGGGAGCGGCCGGAGCTGCCATGGCGCCCCGCTGGACCTACCTGGACCCGCAGGTCTTCAACCCGCTGGTCTCTTTTCAGACCGTGATCATGGCGCTCCTGGGCGGGGTGGGTACGGTGGCGGGACCCATCGTGGGGGCGGTGTTCCTGGGGCTGGCCTCTGAGCTCCTGCTCCTCAACTTCCGTTACGTCTATCTTCTCGGTCTCGGCCTCACCCTGATCGTGGTGGTCCTGGCGCTCCCATCAGGTCTCGCCGGCCTTTGGACCATCATGCTGAGCCGCCGGCAGCAAGAACACAGAGGAGCTTGACCATGTTTGCCCGAATAGGCACGTGGCAGGGGTCGCCAGACCAGTTAGAGCGTTGGATTTCACGCGCTCGTGAGCTGGTTAAGCCTAGCGTCCAACAGGATCCTGGTCTCAAAGTCGCCTACTGGCTTGTTGACCGTGAAGGCGGCAAGGGGCTGATCATCACGATTTGGGAAAGTGAGGAGGCGATGCGGGCAAGCGAACAATCTCGTATGCAGAGGCAGACAGCCACTTCGGCAGCCACCGGCGGCAAGGTGACGACGGACAGGTATGAGGTCGTCGACTACCTGATAATGTAACGGCAACGGAGAGCACTGAGGCAGAGAGTTAAGCAACAGCGCCAAACAGCGGGCTAACAAGGCCCTGTAGCCGGCGCGCTGAAGCGCGCGGCTGAGCTTGTGCAGTGTCGGATGAAAAGCTGAGAGAGGGGGATCGCGCATGATTGTGACCCGCAGCGTCTCGATGAAGGACGGAGATGTCCTGCTCCTCGTGGGCACGATGAAGGGAGCGTTCCTGCTCCGGGCGACTGGCGCTCGCAGCCGGTGGGACGTGGGTGGCCCTTACTTTCCCGGCCACTCCGTCTACGCGATGGCATACGACGGAAGGGCCGGCCGGCGCCGCCTCTGGGCCAGCACGACGAGCGCGCACTGGGGTGCCGTCCTCCGGTCGAGCGACGACTTCGGGAAGAGCTGGACCAACCCCGAGCGCGCCACCATCAAGTTCCCCCCAGAGACCGAGGTCTCGCTCAAGCAGATCTGGCAGATCCAACCCGGGCGCGCGGACGACCCGGAGAGGCTCTACTGTGGTGTCGACCCGGCTGCTCTCTTCGAGTCTCACGACGGCGGAGAGACCTGGACGCTCAACCGGGGCCTCTACGACCACCCGCACCGCCCGAGGTGGCAGCCGGGCGGCGGCGGGCTCTGCCTTCACACCATCCTTCCCGACCCTCGGAACGCCAGCCGCATGACCGTCGCGGTCTCGACCGCTGGCGCGTACCGGAGCGACGATGGCGGCCGGAGCTGGCGCACCGCGCACCGGGGTGTCCGCGCGCAGTTCCTCCCCGACAAGTACCCCGAGTTCGGCCAGTGCGTGCACAAGATCGTCCAGCATCCCTCGCGCCCGGACAGGCTCTTTCTCCAAAATCACTTCGGCCTCTACCGGAGCGACAACGCCGGAGACTCCTGGTACGACATCGCCCGGGGTGTCCCATCGGACTTCGGCTTCGCGATGGCCATCCATCCCCACAACCCTGATACCGTCTATATTCTGCCGCTCGAGTCCGACCAGTTCCGCTGCACGCCTGAAGGCAAGCTGCGCGTTTACCGCACGCGGAACGGCGGAGCGTCATGGGAACCCCTCACGCGCGGCTTGCCGCAGAAGAACGCGCTTGAGACCGTGCTGCGCGATGCAATGACTGTCGATACCCTGACGCCGGCGGGCGTGTATTTCGGCACACGCAGCGGGCGAGTCTACGGCTCCCGCGACGATGGCAACTCGTGGAGCCTGATCCTGGACGGCCTCCCTCCGGTGGTGTGCGTGAAGGCCGCGGTCATCGGCGAGCCCCAACGAGCATCGACGGCGAGACCCCGACGTCCTCCCAGGAGAGGTAACAGGAAGGTGACGGCACCTCGAAGGCGTGCTGCCAGATCGACCCGACGGAGGGCCGCACGGAGCGGCAGGAAGACGTGATGGCGGTGACCATTTACATTCCTGCCTCCCTGCAGCCCTTTACCGGCGGGCGCGCTCGC
>JACQRS010000298.1 GCA_016206385.1 Candidatus Rokuibacteriota bacterium
GCCCAGAAGCAGCACGCCCGCGCTCCGGCAGAGCTCCACGACCTGCCGCGCATGGTAGAGTCCGCCCAGCTTGGCGACCTTGACGACGACCGCGTCGCAGAGCTGCTGGCGAAGCAGCTCGCGGATGACAGGCGCTGACACAGCCGCCTCGTCAAGGGCGACCTTCAGGCGCGTCGCCCGCTTGAGCTTCCTGAGCCCTTCCCAGTCAGCCGCAGGGAGCGGTTGTTCGAAGACGGTGAGTCCCAGCGCCTCGAATCCCTGCGCCGCTTGACAGGCCGCGTCAGCATCATACCCCTGGTTGGCATCAGCCCAGACGGCGCCGCCCGCCGCCGCAGCGACCACGGCTCGGACCACCTCCACGTCGTGGGCTGGCGGGTGACCCCCCACCTTGACCTTGAAGGCCCGGTAACCAGCGGCGCGCGCCTCCCCCACCTGGCTCACGGCCTCCTCGGCAGTGGACGCGGAGACGAGATAGGCGAGGGTGATCTCGGCAGCTCCCCCGGTCCCGAGCAGCGACCTGACCGGCACGCCATCCGCCTTGGCCACGAGATCGTGGCAGGCGAAGTCCAGCGCCGCTTTCACGATCGGCTGGCCGCGATCGAGCCCGGGGGCCAGCTCCTGATCCATGGCGTCGTGGAGCCCTGCCAGATCGCGCGGGTCCCGCCCGAGCGCCACCGGGATCAGATAGCGCTCGAGGCTCGTGAGCGCCGACTCGAGGGTCTCGGCTGACCACCGCCGGCTGGGGCTCGCCTCCCCCCACCCGACGCGTCCATCCTCGGTCTCGACGCGGACGAGCAGGAGCCGCTTGCCCTCCTCCAGCGTGCGCGAGGGGCCGCGCGGAAGCCTCATCACGCGGCGGAGCGGCAGCCTCAGCGGGAAGACATCGATGCGCGAGATCTTCACTTCTTTTTGAGGCCCAGCAACTCGACCAGCTTGGCGTTCTGCTCGAAAGACCTCCCGAGCTCCCGCGCGATCGCCTCGGTCCCCTGGTACTCGATGTCGATGTCCCCCTTCTTCATCAGCTCAACGAAGGAGGGCTCGGCCAGAGCCTTCTTGAACGCGTCGTGGATGGCCTGGACCACGGGCTTGGGGGTCCCCTTGGGGACGACCAGGGGGTAGTAGACCCCGAGCGTGACGTCGTAGCCCAACTCCTTGAAAGTCGGGGCGTCGGGAAAGAGCGGGTTCCGCGCCTCCTGAAAGACCCCGATGACCCGGATCTTTCCCGCTTTGACGTGGGGCAGGACGGGAGCCGGGTGAGCCATGGCGACGTCGACGTGCCCGCCCAGCAGCGCCGGGATCTGCTGCGGCCCTTCGAAGGGCACCACCGTCATGTCCACCTTTGCGAGGAGCTTGAGATGCTCCAGGTCCAGATGAAGGATGGTGCCGATCCCGGGCACCCCCACCTTCACCTTGCCCGGGTTCGCCCGGGCGTGCTCCAGCAGCTCCTTCGCCGTCTTCCAGGGCGCCTCGCTCCGCACGAAGACGACCACCTGGAGCGTGACCAGCTTCATCACGGCGAGATAGTCGTCCGGGGTCCGGTATGGCAGCTGGGTCAGGTGAGGCTGGACAGTCAGGACAGCCACCGCCCCGAGACCGATCGTGTAGCCGTCGGGCTTGGCCTGCACCACCTCCGAGATCCCGATGGTCCCCGCCCCCCCGGGCCGGTTCACGACGACGACGGGCTTGGGCAGGTGCTTCTTGACCGCCTCCGCCAGCCCGCGCGCCACGATGTCCACGGCGCCGCCAGCCGGAAAGGGCGCGATGAAGGTGATGGGCCTCTCGGGATACTCCGCGGACGCCCCGGACACAACCGGGGAGGACAAGAACGCGACGACAAGCGCGATGATCCACCGTCCCATGCTGAGTCCCTCCGCTTCAGACCTCCATCAGGTCCTCGCCGACAATCAGCTTGCCTCCAAAGTCCCGGGCCACGACGCGCTGGAGCTCGGCGGGCTCGCTCAGGTGGGTGAGGTGCGAGAGGACGAGCGTCTTGGCCTCAGCCCGCGCGGCCACCTTTCCCACCTGGTCCGGCAGGGTGTGGTAGCTCGCCAGCCGCGCCACCTGCACCTCCCGGGACGGGTAACCGCCACCAGGGTTCAGGGGAAGCTTCGTGACGTCGGTACACTCGTGAATCAGAACATCCACGCCGCGACACTGGGCGATGAGATTCTCGCACGGCCGGGTGTCGCCCGAGATTGCCACGGATCGCTCCGGGCCATCGAAGCGAAAGCCGAAGGCCGGCTCCACGGGGAAGTGCTCGACCAGGAAGGCGGTGATCCGGAGCTGGGACGATTCATAGATGACCCCCGGCGCGATTTCATGGACCTCCACCCTCGGTCCGGGCCGCTGGTCCTGGTGGTGCCGCCTCACCTCGATGTCGTAGTCGTGCAGGCGCAGGAGATCGTCCACATACTGCCGGGTGCCGCTGGGGCCCCAGACGTGGAGCGGCGCGTTCTGCCCCATGATCCAGCGCGTCAGGAGGAGGTGGCCGAGGTCGATGGTGTGATCCGAATGATGGTGGGTGATGAGGACGTGGTGCACGTCCACCGGGGAGACCCCGATCGAGACCAGCTGGCAGGCGACGCCGCTCCCGCAATCCACCAGGAAGCGGTCGCCGCGGGCCTCGACGAGCTGGCTCGGGCCGCGCCGCTTCGGGTTGGGCCGCGGAAAGCCGGTTCCCAGGAGCGTTACGCGCATGGCTACCAGAACTTCTCCCACCTGACCGACTTGCGATCGAGGCCTTTTGCCATCAGGACCTGGCGGACCCGGTTGATCATGTCGCCACCACCCGACACGTAGGCGACGAGGCCCTGGACTGAGCGGACGCTTCGATCCACCACCTCCTCCGGCTCCCCCTTCTCCCCTGCCCACCCCGCGGTGGGCTCTCTCACCACAGGGGTGTAGGTGAAGCCCGGATAGCGGCGACTCAGCAGCCTGAACTCCTGATCGTAAGCGAGCCAGGAGGGGTCCCGGCACCAGTAGATCAACGCGGAGGGACGGCCGAAGCCGGTCTGCACGCAGTCCCAGAGGATCGAGCGGATGGGGACGACGCCGATCTCCTCGGCCACGAAGAGCGGCCGGCGAGAGTCGGCGCGATTGAGAACGAAGCCGCCCGTGGGGCCCTTGAACTCGACCACGTCGCCCGCCTTGAGGCTCTTGAACCATCGCGAGCCGATGCCTCCGGGAGCCACGTCCGCGCAGAGGGTGATCGCGCGGCGACTGGATGGGGTGGAAGCCAGGGAGTAGGTGCGGACCGTCTTCGGACCAAAGGGAACGGAGACCCACTGGCCAGCGTCAAACCCGAACTCCGCGGGATCCTCCATCCTGAGGTCGACCTCGAAGATCTGGGGCGTGAGCTGCCTGACCGCGTCGACTCGGGCCTTGGCCTGAACGACCTTGGCCGGCACGCTTACTACGCTCGGAGGGGGGCTTCGCCCCCCTTCCGAACCTCCCCCGTCGGTTGCGCGGGCCAAGCCCGCGCTCGAACACGAAGCGAGGAGCCACCCCTGGAACTGCGGGACATGCTCCTACTTCCCCCTGAGGCGGGGCAGGATCTCGGCGGCCATCACCTCGAGCTGCTCCCGCTCGTCGGCGGGATCGCAGATGGGGTTGAGCAGGAGGTAGCGGCAGCCGGCTTCGACGAAGCGCTCGATCTGCTCCACGCAGTCCGACGGCGTGCCGATGAAGCCGTATTTGTCCGCCAGCGGCCCGAAGTCCTGGTTGTAGCGCTTGGAGAGACGCTGGACCCAGGTGGCGCGGGCCTTGTCCCGGTCCTTCCCCACAGTGATGAACACCAGGTGGGCGCTCTCAAATCCGGTCAGATCGCGGCCGGCGCTCTCGGCCGCCGCACGGATCTTCTCCAGGCTCTGTCGGTAGCGGTCCGGCGTCACCACGTAGGAGACCCAGCCACTCCCGAGCCTCGCCGCGCGTCGGAGCGCCGCGTCAGAGCGGCCGCCGATCCAGATGGGCGGGCCGCCGGGCTGGACCGGCTTTGGATCGATGCTCACCGCGTCGAACTTGACAAAGCGGCCGGAAAAGGAGGCGGGGGTCTGGGTCCACAGGGCCCGGAGCACTTCGATCCCCTCGTTGACCCGGGTCCCCCGCTCGCTGTGGGGAATGCCGCAGGCCTCGAACTCTTTGGGGTTCTCGCCTCCCACGCCGACGCCGAAGATCAGGCGCCCCTGAGAGAGGACATCCAGCGTCGAGGTGATCTTCGCCACCGCTGTGGGGTGGCGGAGGGCGAGGAGATAAACCGCGGTGCCGAGCTTGATACGGCGCGTGACGCCTGTATACGCCGCGAGTAGGGTGAGAGACTCGTAGAGCGGGTTGTGGAAGCTCACATGGTCGCCGGTCCAGAGCGAGTCGAAGCCGAGAGCCTCCACGCGCTGGGCCAGGGCGAGCTGCTCCTCCGGCGGATGGAGCGAGAGCTGGGCGCCGAACCCGATCATCGGGGGAAGGCGTCCTTCAACCCGCCATCCACCGTGATGGTGCAGCCGCTGGTCTTGGCGGAACGGTCTGAGGCGAGGAAGCACACCACCTCGGCCACATCCTCAGGCAGGACCGACACACCGAGGAGGTTTCGCTTGCGATAGAACTCTTCGAGCTCGGCCACTGGAATGCCCTGAGCCTCGGCGCGTTCTCGCCTCACCTCGGCAGACCAGAGCTTGGAGTCCTGGAAGACAGCGTCCGGGTTCACGATGTTCGACCGGATCCCGAAGGGACCGCCTTCCAGGGCCACGATCTTGGCGAGCTGGGCTTCCGCGGCCTTCGAGACCGAGTAGGCGCCGAAGTCCTTGCCCGGGGACATGACGTTCTTGGTGGCGACGAAGACAAAGGCGCCGCCGAGCCCCTGGGCCTTCAGAACCCGGAGCGCCTCGCGCGCGACGAGGAAGTGGCCGGTGGCGTTCACGGCGAGGCTCCGCTCCCAATCAGCCGACTCCATCCTGTCGAGCGGCGCCGCGTGGGCCACCCCGGCATTGGAGACCACGATGTCCAGGCCGCCGTAGGCCAGGATCGTTTCCTCCATCGCCTGGCCGACTGAGGCCTCGCGCGTGACGTCCATCAGAAGGCCGATCGCGCGGCCAGCTCCCTGGACGCCCACGATCTCCTCGGCCGTTTTGAGCGCCCCGCCCTCGTCCACGTCTCCGATCACGACGTGGGCCCCCTCCCTCGCGAGCCTCAAGGCCACCGCCCGTCCGATCCCACTGGCTCCCCCTGTCACCAGAGCGATGCGCCGGGCCAGCTCCTTCTCGGGCGGCGCCAGGGCCAGCTTGTAGAGCTCCAGCGGCCAGTATTCGACGTCGAAGGCCTCCTTCGGCGTGAGCGAGACGTAGCGCCCCAGCGCCGAGGCGGCGCCGAGGGCCGACACGGTGTGCTGGTAGAGGTCGGCGACGATCAAAGCGCTCCGCTTGTCCTTGCCCGTGGTGAACATCCCGAGCCCCGGCAGCAGGATCACGCGGGGGAAGGAGTCCAGGAGCGTCGCGCCCTCAAAGCGGTTGGCCTCGAAGTAGCTCGTGTAGTCGGCCACGAAGCGCGCCACGGCGTCCTGGAGCCTCGCCTTGAGGTGGTCCGGATCTCCCGGACGCTCAACAGGGACAAAGCACGGGAGCCGCTTGGTGTAGATGGTGTGATCCGGGGTGGCGGGGCCGATCTGGGAAAGCGTCGCCGCCTCCGCCGAGCCGGCGAACTCCAGCATGTCGGGGGTGTCGTCGAAGTGGAGGATCACCCGTCGGTCCCGGCCCACGAGCCCGCGGAGGAACGGTGCCACACCGAGCACCGCCTCCCGGCGCGCCTCAGGCGAGAGCGGCTGAACGCGAGGGCCGCCGAAGCGCCTGTGCCCCCGGCTCCTGGCCGCGATCGCCTCTTCGGCCCTGGTGATCAGGTCGAGGGTGGCGAGGTAGGCCTCCTTGACGCTCTGGCCCCAGTTGATGGTGCCATGCTTCTCGAGGATGACCGCCTTGGCATCGGGGTGCCCCCTGACCGCCCGGGCCACGTCCTTGGAGAGGAGGAAGCCCGGCCGGCGGTACGGGATCGCCACCACCTCCCGGCCGTACACCTGGCGCAGCACCTCGGCGCACCGGTCGGTGTTCGTCAAGGAGACGATCGCATCAGCATGGGTATGAATCACGGCGTCGAAGGGGAGGAAGCCGTGGAGGAGGGTTTCGATGGACGGCCTGGGCCCCCCGGGCTCCTGGAGCGCGTGGCTGAGATAGTCAACCATCTCCCGGTCGCCCATCTCCTCCCGCTCGAGGAGCGCCAGAATCTCGTCCATCCTGACGCCCGGGAAGTCCTTCCGCGCGATGCTCTTGAGGTCTGAGCCGCTGCCTTTGACCCTGAGAACGCGGAGGTCCCTTCCCCGAAAGTCGCGCTCGGTCACCTTGATCGACGTGTTGCCGCCCCCCCAGACCACCAGGGAGGTCTCGGCGCCGATGAGCCGCGAGGCATAGACGAGGAGGTCGAGGTCTGAGAGCCCGTTCGCCTCGGCATCCGACCAGCCAGACTTCATCGAAATTCAACCATACACCGAAGGCCCCGAGCGAGTAAAGGTGCGCCGATTGACAGGCCACGCCCCAGCTTCTAGCATGTGGGCCGGGAGGGAGCCCATGAAAGGCCTCATGATGGATTACCCGCTCACGCTGACCCACTTCTTCGAGCGAAGCCAGAGGCTCTTCGCCAAAAAGCGCCTGGCCACCCGGGTCCCCGGGGGTCCGCTTTTCAGCTACACCTATGGCGAGTTTGCCGAGCGGGTCACGCGGCTGGCTGGCGCCCTTCAGACGCTCGGAATCGGCCGGGGAGATCGGGTCGGCACCTTCGCCTGGAACTCCCACCGCCATCTCGAGATCTACTGGGCCGCTCCGCTCCTCGGGGCGGTTCTCCACACGGTGAACATCAGGCTCTCTCCGGGAGACCTGACCTACATCATGAACCACGCGGGGGACTCCATCCTCTTCGTGGATGCGAGCCTCTGGCCGATCCTGGAGCCGATCCGGAAAGACCTCAAGACGGTCCGCCACGTCGTCGTCATGCTCGACACGCCCGAGGCGTCGGTTCCGCCCGGCCTCCTTGAGTACGAGAAGCTCATCGGGAGCGCCACGCCGGTCACCGCCTGGCCCACGCTCGAGGAGGACGACGCCGCCGGGATGTGCTACACCTCGGGCACCACCGGCCACCCGAAAGGAGTCGTCTACAGCCACCGCGCCATCTTCGTCCACTGCCTGGCCCAGGCCATGACCGATTCCTTCGGCATCTCGGAGAAGGACGTGATCCTCCACATCGTCCCCATGTTCCACGCCAACGCCTGGTGTGTACCGTACGCCGGGACGATGGTGGGCGCGACCCAGATCTTCGGCGGCCCGAATCCTCAAGTGAGGGACATCGTGGAGATCGTCCACAAGGAGAAGGTCACCTTCGTCGGCGCGGTGCC
>JACQRS010000033.1 GCA_016206385.1 Candidatus Rokuibacteriota bacterium
CAAGAAGCGCGTGCCCGGGTCGCAGCTCTCGACCAACTTCCTGATCGTCGCGCCGAACGTCATCGTCTACCAGCGCCTGGAGAAAGACTTCGCCAGTAACCGCATCTTTAACGAAATCCCGCTGATTCCGCCAGAGTGGCGCGGGGCGTTCTCGCAGAAAGTGATTTTGCGCGGCGAGGCCACTGAGCCGGACGTCTCCGGCAACCTGTTCCTCACGAACATCCACCAACTGTACGAGTCACGCGATCAAGCGTGGACTCCGCAGAACGCTGTTGAGGCGCTCCTCGGAAAGAAACCTGCACAGGATCTTGCGGCTTCCGGTCAGCGCTCGATGCTGGAGCGGATCAAGTCGCTCAAGGATCTCGTCGTCCTCAACGACGAGGCGCACCACGTCCACGATGAGGATCTCGCCTGGAACCAGTCGCTGCTGGCCATCCACCGGGCGCTGCCCAAGGGGCTAGCGCTATGGCTCGACTTCTCGGCGACCCCCAAGGACCAGAACGGGATGTACTTCCCGTGGATCGTCTGCGACTACCCGCTGGCCCAAGCGGTGGAGGATCGCATCGTCAAGGCGCCGCTCATCGTCACGAAGGAGGCTGACCCAAAGCGGCCCGACCAGGATCCCGACCGAGTCTCCAAGGACAACATCGGGGAGAAGTACGGCTACTGGCTGCGGGCTTCGGTCGAGCGCTGGAAGGAGCACTGGAAGGTCTACAAGAAGCTGGAGACCAAGCCGGTGCTCTTCATCATGGCGGAGAAGAACGTCTACGCGGACGCCCTCGGCGAGTACCTCCGGAAGACCAAGGAGTTCGGCTTCAAGGAGTTCGAGGTGCTGGTGATCCATACTGACGAGGCCGGCGAGATCACCAAGAAGGACCTGGAGAAGGCCCGCGAGGTCGCCCGGGACATCGACAAGGCGGAGAGCAAGATCAAAGCGATCGTGAGCGTGATGATGCTCCGCGAAGGATGGGACGTGCGGAATGTCACGGTCGTCCTGGGCCTCCGCCCCTTCACGGCCAAGGCAGAGATCCTCCCCGAGCAGGTGATCGGGCGGGGGCTGCGCCTCATGACCCGGGTCAGCCCGGACCGCACGCAGACCCTTGAGGTCCTGGGGACGCGCAACCTCCTAAACGTCGTGCGGGACCAGCTCGAAGCCGAGGGCGTGGGAGTCGCGAGCACCAGCGCCGATCCCCCGCCCCCGGTCGTCATCGCGCCGGTCCAGGAGCGCTTGTCCTACGACATCGCTATCCCCATCACGAAGCCCCGACTCGTCCACGACATCCGGAAGCTCTCCGACGTGAACGTCGAGGATCTGGAGGCCATCTACGACCAGGAAGAACTCGCGGGGCCCTTCCGGACGAAACTGAAGCTCGAATTTGCGACCACGAAAACGGAGGTGCACCAAGTGGAGGTCGGGTATGGCGAACTGCCGCCGCCGCAGGAACTCCTCGCCTCCATCACCAACAAGGTCATCGACCGCGCGAAGCTACCGAACCGCTTCGCGGAGCTGTACCCGGCGGTGAGGGAATACGTCGCCACACGTTGCTTCGGCCGCTCCGTTGACCTCGACGCCGAACTCTTGCGCTCCCATCTCGCGCGGCTCGAGCTGCAAGAAGGGATCGCCAAGTACCTCGCCCGGAAGATCTCCGAGCTGACGGTTGAGCGCAGGGCGATCGAGTTCGAGAAGGCAGATTTCCGCCTGTCGGAGACGAGACCCTTCAGCTGGCGCCGGAACCTGCCCCCCCTCGAGGTCAAAAAGACCGTCTTCAACTACGTCGCCACCTACAACGACTTCGAGCGCCGCTTCGCCGAGTTCCTCGACAAGGCAGCGGACGTCGCTCGGTTCGCTGCGCTCGGCACCACTGAGCAGGGCGAGTCCGGCACGCAGTTCCGCGTGGACTACTTGAAGCCGAGCGGCGCCATCGGCTTCTACCATCCGGACTGGGTCGTCGTGCAGAAGACTGAGGTCGGCGAGGTCAACTGGATCCTGGAGACGAAGGGCCGCGTGTGGGAAGGCACCGCCGCCAAGGATGAGGCGATGCGCGACTGGTGCGAGCGCATCACCACGGCAACAGGGCTAACGTGGAGTTACCGGCGCGTGGACCAGCCGCAGTTCGAGGCCGCCAAGGCGGGAAGTCTCAGCGAGCTGTTCGGGAGCTGACGATTGGATTCCCGACGGCCCGGTCGGGAACCAGCACGGTAGATCCGACACCGGTCAATCCGGTCCGGATTGCTTATCAGGTTCGATCAGGGAGGCCGGTACCGTGGGTACCCCACCCTCCCGTTGAGCACGGTGGCCGCGTATGCCCCGGGCGGTATCGACCCATCGCTCCGCTTCAGCCCGTACCGACGAGGCCCAGCGCTCAAACTGGTCATCGGACATGGCCGCGACGCGCTCCCGGCTGGTGCCAGCGATATGAAGTCCCAGATCTTCGTCGGAAAGGGCCTCCAAAGCTGCCCGATGGGCGCAGGAGGGACATTCCTGGGCTTCCTGCGGCTTCTGGGCGAAGACCCCAAGCGCCTGCGCTACCGCCTTCTTGGTGTCAAGGCGGACTCCGACTGCTCCGAATCGCGGTTTCCCATTCAGTGATACACGATGAGGTGACAGCCGTGCAGCGATCTGGATCGTCAGCGATTGGCTGGCGCCGGTCCCGATGGCCCATCGGGCTTGGCTGGAAACTCCGGCAGCGTAAATACCACCTCCTCGCCTTCGACCACGTCACCGCGGACCCGGCGGGCTACCAGAATCCACCGTTCCGCCTCGGCTCGAACCGAGGACTCCCAGCGCTCGAACTGATCCTCGGACATGGCCGCGACACGCTCTCGGGTCGTTCCGGCAACCACGAGTCTTAGATCATTGTCTGATAGGGCTTCCAGGGCCCTCCGATGAGCGCAGAAGGGGCATTCCTGGGGCTGCTGGTCCTTCTGGGCAAAGACGCCGAGCGCTTGGGCGACCGCCTTCTTCGCGTCGAGACGCACGCGCGGGTTCGGGTCGGCGATCTCCTCGGCCAGCTTCCCGAGGGCCCACTCCGGTGTGAACTCCTGAACGTTGACAGCGACTTCGGCCTGACGCAACGAATCGAGGGCCTGGCGAACCCGCGGCTTGTTCAGGAGGCTGTGGCCGATCTGCTTGGCGGAGCGGGGGGAGTAGCCGGCGAGAATGGCAGCCCGCTTGCCGCTGCCGGTACGGGCGTACTCGCGGACGAAGCGCTCCTGCCTGGGCGTCAGCGGTGGGGCAGCAGGCGACTCGTGACGGGTTTTCTCGTCGGTCATGTTCAGAAGCATCTCAAACCCTGGCCTCCCTCGGCAAGGTAGTCCCCGGAGCCGTGGCGACCCGGTCAATCTCCTGGCCGGCGACCTATTCGCGGGAACCACGAGGGATCTCCGGACCCTCTCCCCGATCCGCTCGAAGTGCTAGACCCGCTAGAACGCCCTCCCCATGCGGGTTTCCTTAAATTCCTCGATCCGCTAGGTCGTCCCCCTCTAGCACTTCGGGTTTATCGCCGAAGTGCTTGCCCCGCGCGGGGTCTAGGGGGTCTAGCACTTCGGGCGGGAGGTTTGGGCCCTCGGAGGGTAGCAGGTAACGGTCGAAGGACTCCCGCAGGTCCTCTGCCATGTAGCCCCTGGTGTTCGTGCCGTCCGCCCATATCTGACACGGCCGGATGTCGAACGGGCGGAGGAGTCGGGCCAACTGGTGTGCGGTCAGGGGGTGTCCCCGCCTCCACTCGCCCCAGGGGCGGTCCTCCATTTCCGCGAGCGCCTTGACGATGACTTCTGAGCCGAGCCGGTCCGCGCCCCGCTCCCGGAAGAGATCCCGGAGGTCGGCCAGGACCTGGACCCGCGGCGAGGCTTCGCCTTCGTCCACCGCTTCGCTCAACACGCCGGCCGCCCACCGGGCCTCGTCCCCCCAGGAGTCGCCGCACAAGTCGGCGATGGCGATCAGGGGCCGCCAGTTGTCCGCGGCCCGGTCGTTCAGGCCGGGGGGCACATCCGGGTCCGCACGGCGCAGGGCATCCAGGTTGTCCTTCGCCCACCGGAACGCCTGGCGGCACAGCGGCTCCATCTCCGCACCGATGCGGTCTTCCCGAAGGCGCTCGACCTGCTCGCCGGGACCCTTGCGGCGCAAGGTCAGGACGATGGAGCGGTCCTCCAGGGTGTCGGCGAGGTTGCCAATCAGCGCGAGAGCCTGTGGACACCAGGTTGAAAACTGCCGGGGCTCGTTGTCGTCCCCGACGCAGCGGACGACGAAAGCGAAGCGGCGCGTGTGGCCCGAATTCAGGATTCCGCGCAGGTCCTCGTTGTCCCGGAGGAAGGAGTCGGCCTCGTCGATGAGCAGCGTCGGCCGATATTTTTCGACGATCCGGAAGAGCGACGCGGCGGTGATGTTCGAGGAAGGGTACGGCCGCGGCACCAAGTGGCTTAGGACCGTCATCGTCTGCGTCTTCCCCGACCGCTTAGTAGCCGACCTGAGACAGAGCTTGGGCGACACGTCCGAAGCGTCCTGCGCGTGGGCGTGCAGCACCCACAGCACCAGCGCGACGGCCCCGCCCTTTGGCAGGACGACGTAGCGGGTGATCCCCATCAGGATGGCGTTGGCGAGGAGCGCGCCGTCCACCGGCTCCGGCCAGGGCTCGGGGTCGCACAGGGCGAGCGGCCGACCCTGTAGGCCGCCCTCGTCGGCGGCCATGGGCGCCGCCTCGACCAGGGCGCGCAGTTGGTCCGCCGTGTGGCCGGCGTCGAGCCAGTCGGACACGTCGCCCTTCTCGGGCAGCCCGTCCAACTTGACGATCTTCACCAACGCCGCAACGCCCTTGATGGCCCCGGCCACCCTGCTGGCGTGCTTCCGGCCTGGCTCGTCGTTGTCGGGCACGATGATGACGTGCCGGCCTCGCAGGGCTTCGTTGTAGTCGTCTCGCCACTTGCAGGCACCGCCGGGGTTCGTCGTGGAGACCAGGCCGAGCGAGCGGAGGCGCTCCACGTCCTTTTCGCCCTCTACCAGGAAGACCGGCTCGCCCGGGTCGGCCGCCAGGAGTTCGGGCAGGCGGTAGAGCACGCGCTTGACGCCATTGAGATTCCAGAGCCACCCGCCCTTCCCGTCCGGCCGGCACTGGCGGAATTCCTTGGGGGGGAAGCGGACTACGTGATAGAGGAGGCGGTCATCACGGTCCTTGTAGTCGTAGGTTGCGACCGGCCCGCCGGTGTGGCGCCCGTCCGCCGACATGAGGTCCTTGAGCGTCAGGCCGAGTTTGGTGAGGATCTCCTCGACGGCGCAGCCGGCGTGGCAGAAAACCAGGGCCCGGCCGTCGCTCCCTTCGCTGACCGACAGACTGGCGCGCTGGTCGTCGTGGGCCGGGCATTTCGCCGCGTAGTTGGCGCCGCGCTTCTTTGGGCTGCTGCCGTGCGCCATCAACGCGTCGAGCATGCGCGTGATCGGCGTGTTCATCGCCGCGGCCCCGTGGCGCGTGGGACACCCTCGTCAGCCGTTCCTGCGCGCGGTGCGTCTCTGGTCGTCGCTGTCACGGGATCTCCCTCCCGACCGGAACCCCCTCCTCGCGCAGGAGGGCGAGCACGTCCCTCTCCAGGAAGCGCAAGGTCCCGAGCACTCGATAGCCCGGAAGGCGCCCGCCTCGGTGCGCCCGATAAACCTGCATCCGGTTCAGGTTCCAGCGGGCAGCGATCGCCTTCGCGCTCCAGAGGCGGGGTACCATAGTTGCGTCGGCTATCTCCTCGATGACGCGGCCGACTGGTAGATCGACCACCTGGGCTCGCGGGCGCTCCTCGGCAGCAGGGTTCACGGCGCCCCTCCACCACTTATGTCCTGGGGGTCGATTCCGATGGCGGCGCAGATCGCGGCCACCTGCGTAGGCGTGGGGGCCTGCCAGCCGTTCTCGATCAACGAGAGGGTCGTGGGGTGAAGGTTGCAGGCGGCGGCGACCCGGCGTTGCAAGAGCCGGCGCCGCAGCCTTTCTAGGCGAAGCGTGGAGCCGACGTCAGGATGGGCCTTCGCGTCCATGGCGCGTTCATCCTGACAGACGACGACCCGTCGGGAGAGGGGTTGGCCCCGTAATGTTGATTCGTAACTGTTTAGCGCCAGCCGCCGGCCTCAGCCCGCCTCTCACCCTCGGTTGAGAGGGATCGCCCGGCGTAACCGTGCCACGCTCCGAGGCGGCTTGACCCGCTTGCGCGCCTCCTTCGTTTCTGCTGGACATTTTCCCTTCGATTCGGTATGGTACCCCTGTCATGCCTCACGGGACCGAAGCGCCGACCCCCACTCGCTCCAGCGGCCGGCAGTTCACCCCGAAGGAACTGGCCCTCATCCATGAAGTCGTCGAGA
>JACQRS010000293.1 GCA_016206385.1 Candidatus Rokuibacteriota bacterium
AGATCCCGTGGATCAGCACCTCGTAGTGGAGGTGGTCGCCCACCGCCAGCCCCGAGGTGCCGGTCCGCCCCAGCTCCTGCCCCCGCTCCACCCGGTCCCCCACCTTGACGTCGATCCGGGAGAGGTGGGCATAGAGGGTCTGCAGCCCGAGGCCGTGATCCACGACGACCGTGTTGCCGTAGATCGTGAGGGGCCCCGCGAAGACGACGACGCCGGAGTTGGCCGCCGGCGCGGCGCTCTCCCGCACCGAGGCCAGGTCGTAGCCGAAGTGGATCTGGGTGTCCACGTCCTGACCACGGAAGCGGTAGGTGCGCGTCTCGGCGAAGTTGGAAAAGACCTTGGTGTTCCGCGGCTGGACGAACGCGCCCTGCCAGAGCAGGCTCCCTCCCGTCTTGGCCGCGGTCTGGCGCTTGGCCTCCTCCGCCTGCCGCCGCCTGTCGCGGTTCACCTCCAGGAACGCCTCCAGCAGCCTGTCGTCTGGAACAGCGCCCCGCTCCGGCAGCAGCTCTGGCAGCTTGCGCCGGAGAAACTCCTCCGTGACCTCCACCGCGGCCGCCGGGAAGCGCCGCGGCTTGATCTGGCTCGGCACCGAGCGGGACACTTGGTTGCCGGCCGCGTCGGCGGCCGTGACCAGGAGCGGTGTCGTGACGGGGAAGTCGTAGGGGACCGCCACCAGGGCCACGTGGGTGCCCGCTTCGGGCTCTCCAGCCGGGAACGCCGGGAAGAAGATGCTGCCCACGTTCACGCCCGTCCGCGTTGCCCCCTTCGAACGGAAGACGACCACCCCCCCACCGCCCTGGGCTAGGTACTGGGTCGCCGAGAGCAGCTCGAGCGTGGGGGGCGTCAGATCCAGCGTCACGGGCTGGACCAGGAGCGCGCGGTCGTGGACCTGGATCGGCCGCCAGAAGCCGTCGCGCGCGTAGACCTCCAGGGTGGCGCTCCCTTCGCGGAGGCCGAGCCCCTTGCCTTCGGCGATCAGCTCGACCCGCTGGGCGTTGGCCAGCGGCGCCTCGAACGTCTTCTGAAAGAGCACGGCCTTCTTCGTCCCCTGCACCACCTTGAGCTCGAGGGCGGCGACGCCTCCGCGGGCCGCGGCGAGCTGGAGGGTCAGCGGGGTCCGGAGCCCGATGTGGGTCAGGGGCGTCGCGAGGGTGGCCTGCACGCCGGGCACGCTCTGGCGCCAGCCGAGGTAGGAGATGGAGCCGACCAGGAAGAGGGCGAGGAGCGATGTGACGAGGGCCCAGATCTTCCAGCCGGCGCGGGGCATCGCTCAGTCGCCGAGGACGTACGCGAAGATCAGAGGAGCGACGACGGTGGCGTCGGAGTTGATCATGAAGCGCGGGGTGGACGGGTCGAGCTTCATCCAGCTGATCTTTTCCGTCGGGACGGCGCCCGAATAGGAGCCGTAGGACGTGACGGAGTCCGAGATCTGGGCGAAGTAGCCCCACAACCTGATCTTTATCTTCATGTCGATGATGATGGTCGGCACCGCGCAGATCGCGAAGTCGCCCGCGATGCCTCCGCCGATCTGGAAGAAGCCGAGCGAGCACGTCCTGTCGTTTTCGATGTACCAGTTGATCAGGTGCTCCATCTGTTCGGTGCCCGGCCGGACCGCGTGGCGACCGATCATTTTCTGCATGACCCATGCTGCAAAGGTGTTACCGGTGGTGGAGTCCTCCCAGCCAGGCGTGTAGATCGGGATGTTCTTCTCCCGCGCCGCCACGACCCAGGAGTCCCGAGGGGAAATGTGGTAGTACGGTTCGAGGACGCCGGAGTCGAGGATCTGGTAGAAGTATTCGTACGGGAAATACTGTTCACCGTCGGCATCGGCTTTGCGACAGACCTCTAAAAACGCGTCGTCGATCAGCTTGAAGGTCTTCTCCGGGATGGCGGTGTCGGTCACGCGGGAGTACCCGTCGCGCAGGATCCGGGCTTCCTGCTCGATGGTCAGCTCCCGGTAGTTCGGAATCTGCCGATAGTCGTCGTGCCCGATGAGGTTGTAGATGTCCTCCTCCAGGTTGGCCGCGGTGCAGGAGACGGCGTGGACCTTGTCCGCGCGGATCATCCGAGCCAGGATGGTGCCGATCTCCGCGGTGCTCATGGCGCCGGCCATGGCGAGCAGCATCTTGCCGCCGCTGGCCAGATGGGCTTTGTAGGCTCTGGCGGCTTCGAGGGTCTCCCGGGCGTTGAAGTGCCGGAAGTGCCGTTCCATGAACGCGGACACGGACCCCGTTGGTGGCGCGTTGGTCGCGGCTGCAGCCGGGCGCGTCGGCTTCTTGGGCGTCATGGTTTTCCTCTCCTTTTGTGCCTGATCGGGTCAGCCAGATGCAGGGAGGCGGAGAGATCGAGGGGTAAACGTACCGTGAACCGCACCGTCGGAGCTGTCACACCGAAGCGGGCCACAAGCCGATCATACTGGCGGCGCCGGGAGACCGTCAACTGAATCGTGCTCGCGCGCGGCGGGGTGCGACGGCGGGCAGGGGAGTTTCCGAGGACGGGCGCATGATCCGCGTGGGGTGCTGCGGATGGCCGGTGGCTCGGCCGCGCTACTTCGCCGCCTTCGGGCTCGTCGAGGTCCAGGAGAGCTTCTACAATCTGCCGCGGCTGGCCACCGTGGAGAAGTGGCGGGCTGCGGCGCCGGCCGGCTTCGAGTTCGTCCTCAAGGCCCCCCAGCTCATCACCCACGAGCCGACGTCGCCGACCTACCGGCGCCTCAGGATCAGGTTGAGCGAAGCCCAGAAGAAACGCTTTGGAGCCTTCAAACCCACCCGGGAGGTGCGGGCCGCGTGGGCCGAGACCCTGGCCCTGGCGACGGCGCTCCGCTCGAAGGTCGTCCTCTTCCAGTGCCCGGCGTCCTTTACCCCCACGCCGCAGCACATCCGGAACCTGACCGCGTTCCTCGAGGCGGCCGAGCGGGGTGGGCTCGCCTTCGCCTGGGAACCTCGGGGCGAGTGGTCAGACGCCGAGGTAAAAGGGCTCTGCAAGCGGCTCGACCTGATCCATTGCGTGGACCCGTTCCAGCGTCGCCCGCTCTGGGGGGAGCCGGCCTACTTCCGCCTCCACGGCACGGGCGGCTACCACTACACGTATTCGGACCCGGAGCTCAGGGAGCTCAGCGCCCTGCTGGGGCCGCTCAAGGAAGCCTACGTCCTCTTTAACAACACCGCGATGTTCGCCGACGCCCTCCGCTTCCTGGAACTGTGCAAGTAAGATCGGGTGTTTCCAGTTCACCTGCCAGAGCCAGCGGCCGGGTGGGGACACCCTCAGGCCGCGGACGTCATCGGGAGAAGAACGAGCCTCCCCGCGCGTTCCGGTATCGGCAGTGTCCTCGCGCCGAAGGGGCGCGCGCGTCTCACCAGTGTGCGCCCTGCGTCGTGCCTCGCTTCGTCAACTCATCGTACGCATCGTGTTCGCGGCGTGACCGGTCCAGAATCCGGTGTCCGGCCGTCGATGCCGCCTGTTTCAACTCGTTGCAGGAGGTATAAGGGGGCAGGCTGCCGAGGGTTTGGAGGACGTCATGGGCCGCCCGGAGCACGATCTCCCTATGGCCGTCCTCGTGGCGTTGCAACCCCGCCAGGGCGGCGCTCCATTTTTGCCGCAATGTCGGGGGTGCGGAAGCGGGCGCGGTCCAGCGGGGAAAGACGAGCGTCATCTTGACGTCGACCGTGATCGGTCCCGTCGCGCACCTGCCTCCTTCGATCGCGAACGGGTACGACCAGCTGAGGGTCCACTTCGTCAGCGCGTGATGTCTCTCAGGGCCCAACGCCTTTAGCTGAGCCCGCAGTTCGCGTTCGCTGGCGCCCGTGACCTGGTAATACTC
>JACQRS010000316.1 GCA_016206385.1 Candidatus Rokuibacteriota bacterium
ATCTGGCGCAGGAACGGATGCCGTACCGCCGCATCAGCGCCGACTTCACGGTGGCACAGGGTGTGATGGAGACCAAGAACCTCGTGCTGGACAGCGAGGTGGTGGGGGTCAGCGGCGTGGGGAAGGTGAGGCTCCCCGAGCAGACCCTCGACTTCGACCTCGCCGTGAGACTCCTTCAGGTGCTGGAGGGCGGGATCCGGAAGCTTCCAGTGCTGGGGCGCCTGCTCCCTCAGGAGCAGAGTCTGGCCGTGGTTTACTTCGACGTGGCGGGGCCGTGGAACGATCCCAAGACCTCCGTGGCCCCGGTGAAGTCCTTGAGCCAGACCGTGGTGGATCTCCTTTTGCTCCTCCTCCGCGCCCCCGACCGCCTCCTGACCCCGCCCTGACCGGGGCGGACGATGCTCCGCGAGCTGGTCCCGCCGGCCCTGAAGCGCGTCGTCGCGCTCCTGCCGGTCCTCTTCGGGGTGAGCCTCCTCGTGTTCGCCCTCACCGCGGTCGCCCTCGGCGACCCCGTGCGCGCCATGATGGGCCAGCGCGGCGATCCCGAGGTCATCAGGCAGATCCGGCAGGAGTACGCGCTGGATCGGCCGCTCTGGGTCCAGTACACGACCTGGATGCGGCGGCTCCTCCAGGGCGATCTCGGGCGCTCCTACCACCAGCAGCGGCCGGTGACCGAAATCGTCCTCGAGCGGTTCCCCGCCACGCTCCGCCTCGCTCTTGCCGCCACCCTGATCGCCGTAGCCCTCGGGCTTCTCGCGGGGATTCTGGCGGCCTTGAGGCCGGGAAGCGTCCTGGACCACCTGCTGATGAGCGCCGCCGTGCTCGGAATCTCGACGCCGGTCTTCTGGCTCGGGCTCATGCTCTCGCTCCTCTTTTCGGTGTGGCTGGGGTGGTTCCCGGTTTCGGGGTACGGCGACGGTGCCGTATCCAATCTCGTCCTCCCCGCCTTCACCCTCGGTGCGCTCCACACCGGCACCATCGCCCGGATGACGCGCTCGAGCCTCCTGGAGGTGATCCGGCAGGAGTACATCCAGACCGCTCGCGCCAAGGGGCTCGGTGAACCCCGCGTCGTGGGCAAGCACGCCCTCCGGAACGCCTTGATCCCGGTCGTCACGGTGATCGGGATAGGGCTTGCGGATCTTCTCGTTGGCGCCCCGCTCACGGAGACCGTCTTCGCCTGGCCCGGGCTCGGTCGGATGCTGGTGGCCGCGGTGGGTCAGCGCGACCTCCCGGTTGTGATGGGCGCGGTCCTCATCTTCGCGGTGATCTACGTGCTCGGCAACCTGCTCGTTGACCTGGCGTACCTCTTGATCGATCCGAGGGTCCGCCGTGAGCCGCGGTGACCTGCTCCGGCATCGCGGCATCGTGGCCGGTGCCGGCCTCGTCGCCGCGTTTGTGGCGGCCTCGCTCCTGGCGCCGTGGCTCGCCCCCTTGGACCCCCAGGCGATCCCCACGGGGCTCGGAGCCGCCTCGCTCAGGCCTCCCGCGCCTCCCCATGCCTTCGGCACCGACGTCCTCGGCCGCGACCTGCTCTCCCGGGTGCTCTACGGCGGGCGGGTCTCGCTCATGGTGGGGGTGGGCGTGGAGCTTCTCGTCGTCCTCTTCGGCACCGCCATCGGCCTCATCGCCGGGTACTACGGCGGCTGGCTCGACAGCCTCCTCATGCGGGTCACCGATGTGGTCATGGCCTTCCCCTCCCTGGTCCTCGCCATCGGCCTCATCGCGGTCTTCGAGAAGCCCGGGCTCGACAAGGTCTTCCTGGTGCTGGTGCTTCTGGGCTGGACCACGATCGCGCGGGTGGTGCGCGGCCAGGTGCTCTCGCTCAGGGAACGGGAGTACGTCCAGGCCGCCCGGGCCCTCGGCGTTCGGGACGCGGTGATCCTGCTCCGCCACCTGCTTCCCAACTGCCTCGGTCCGATCCTGGTCGCGGCCACCATCGGTGTGGGAGGCAACATGGTGGCCGAGGCGGGGCTCTCCTTTCTGGGCCTCGGCGCCCAGGCTCCCACCATCTCGTGGGGAGCCATGCTGGCCGAGGGGCAGACCTTTCTGTCCTCGGCCCCGTGGGTGGCCGTGTTCCCGGGGCTCGCGCTCATGCTGGCGGTGCTCGGCGTCAACCTGTTGGGTGATGGCCTCCGCGACCTGCTGGATCCACGATTCCGCGGCTCCTGAATCGAGCCGCCTCGCCTAGACTTGCTCCCGTCGCCGTGATACAAAGTGGAGGGACTGAGCCGGCCTGAGAGCGCTTCCGATGCCTGCGATCAGCGACACCGTCACCGAGATGGTCCAGTTCGTGCTCCCGCAACACGCGGGGGCGCCGGGGCAGATCCACGGCGGGCGGATGATGGAGGGGATCGCCACCGTGGGGACCATCGTCGCCTCCCGCGTTGCCCGGAGCATGGTGGCCCTCGGCGCCATGGACGACATCGATTTCCTCCACCCGGTGAAGGTGGGCGAGATCGCCATCCTGCGCGCCCAGGTGGAGTACGTGGGGCGGACCTCCCTGGAGGTGGGGGTGCGGGTCTATGCCGAGAACCCCTTCACGGGCGAGCGCGCTGTCACGCTCAGCTCCCACCTGGTCTTCGTGGCGATCGACGAGCAGGCCCGGCCTCGCCCG
>JACQRS010000312.1 GCA_016206385.1 Candidatus Rokuibacteriota bacterium
CAATGTGCCCATCGACTACCGGATGCTCCGGCGGGGGGAGCGCTGGCTCGTCTACGACGTCTCCATCGAGGGCGTGAGCCTCGTCTCCAACTACCGCACCCAGTTCAACAAGATCATCCAGACCTCCTCCTACCAGGCGCTCGTCAAGAAGATGAAGACCAAGCAGGAGGAGTTCCTCTTCGAGGAAGAGGGCAAGGCGAAGGGAACCGCCAAGAAGCAGTGACATGACCAAGTCAGCCAAGCTTCGGGCTCACTTGAGACGGCCGGGCGCCGTGCTGGCGGTGGGCGCCCACGATGCCCTCAGCGCCAAGCTCGTCGAAGCGGCGGGGATTCCCGTGGTCTGGGCTTCCAGCTTCACCGTCTCCGCGGCTCAGCGCGCCATGCCCGACGTCAACCTCCTCACGATGACCGAGAATCTGGAGGTGGCGCGGCACATCAACGACGCGGTCAGCGTGCCGGTCATCGCCGACTGCGATAACGGCTACGGCAACGCCATCAACGTGATCCGAACCGTGGAGGAGTACGAGAAAGCGGGCATCGCTGGCATCTCCATCGAGGACAATGTCTTTCCCAAGCGGTGTAGCCTGTACCCGGGCGTGCGCCGGGAGCTGGCGACGGTTGCGGAGCACGCGGGCAAGGTCCGGGCGGCGAAGCGCGCCCAGCGGGATCCCGACTTCGTCGTCATCGCCCGGACGGAGGCGTTGATTGCCGGCTGGGGGATGCCGGAGGCGCTGAAGCGGGCCCACGCGTATGCCGACGCCGGCGCGGATATGATCCTGATGCACTCGAAGGCGCCGACGGCCGCCGAGGTGCTGGAGTTCGTGGGTCGGTGGGATCGGGACACGCCCATCGTTGTCGTCCCGACCCTGTACCCGTCGGTCCGCTTCGAGGAGCTGCAGGCCGCCGGCGTCAAGCTCGTGATCTTCGCCAACCAGGTGCTCCGCGGCGCCGTCAGGGGGATGCAGACGACGCTGGAGGTTCTGGCGCGGACGCGCCACCTGGACGCCGTGACGCCGCACACCGTCGCCCTGGAGGAGATCTATCGGCTCGTGGGGGTGTCGGAGTTCAAAGCCTACGAGGCCGAGTTCCTCCCCTCGGGGGCCGACCAGGTGCGCGCCGTCATCATCGCGGCCGGCTCGGGCAAATCGCTCCTTCCGCTCACCCAGGACCGGCCCACCTGCCTCCTCGAGATCAAGGGCCGGACCATCCTCGAGCGGCAGCTGGAGACGCTCAGGGCGTGCGGCATCTACGACGTGGTGGTGGTCCGGGGGTACCGGAAGGAGAAGCTGCAGCTCCCCGGGCTCCGGTACTATGACAACGACCGCTACGACGAGACCGGCGAGCTGTACTCCCTGTTCGCCGCCGAGCCCGAGCTGCAGGGCCGGCTCCTCTTTCTCTACGCGGACATCCTCTTCGACCAGGCCGTGCTCGAGAAGCTGCTCCGATCCAAGGCCGATGTGGCCATTGCGGTGGACCGGTCGTGGCTGGACCACCGGGAGCGCCTCTTGCCCCTCTCCAAGCCCATGGACCTGGTGGTCACCCGGAACGCGCCCCAGCCACATCACCGCTTCCTTCCCTCCGAGGACATGGACACGGTGTTGCGCGTGGGGCAGTGGGTGCCGCCGGAGGAGGCCAACGGTGAGTTCATCGGCATGGCGCTCTTCTCCGAGCGAGGATGCCACCGCCTTCGCGAGATCTGGGGCCGGCTGCGGACGACATCCGTGGGGCCCTTCCACGAGGCCGACGCGCTGGAGCGCGGGTCGTTCACCGACCTGCTGCAAGAGCTCATCGACCAGGATGAACCGGTTTCCTGCGTGAACGTCTACAAGGGGTGGCTGGAGGTTGACACCTTCGAGGACTACCAGCGGGCCTGGGCTGAGGTCAAGGAGTAATCGGTCCCGCCTGGCGGCATCGGACACCCACCCACCGGTGGGTGTTCCTCTGTTGAGCGAGCCATGACCGGAAAAGAGTTCGCCGGGCTGCTGGAAGGCGCGGGCTACGACTTCTTTGCGGGCGTTCCGTGCTCGCTGATCGAGGACGTGCTGCGCGTGCTGGAGGTCCACCCACGGCTGCCTTACCTGGCGGCCGTCCGGGAGGACGTCGCTGTCGGGCTCGCCGCCGGCGCGTGGCTCGGGGGCAAGCGGCCGGTGGTCCTCATGCAAAACTCGGGGCTCGGGACCGGGCTGAACGCGCTGACCTCGCTCGCGCTCCTCTACAGGCTCCCCGGCCTCCTCGTGGTGACCTGGCGCGGCTACGGCGGCACGGATGCGCCCGAGCACATTCTGAGCGGCGCCATCACGCCGCAGCTCCTGGACCTGGCGGGGATCCGCCACCGTACGCTGACGCCGATGTCAGTGGAGGCAGACCTCGCTTGGGCGTCGCGCGAGGCCGAGGCGCGGATGGAACCCGTCGCCTTGCTCGTCCCCCCCGGCGTGTTCCAGGCAGAAGGACCCAGCGGGTCGCGCGGCGAGCGCAAGCCCAGCGATACGGACCGGGCCGCGGGTGGCACGTTCATGGGGCCCTCGGCCGCGCGCAGCGGGGTGGGCCGGGCGGGTAGAGCGAGCACGGCCGGGGTGGTCACCGGGACAGGACCCGCTGCCCGTGAGCACACTGCGGCTGCTCGCCGCGACAGGACCCGCTGGGCCGATGATGCCGCCCAGCTCACGCCTGTGCTCTCTCGCTACGAAGCGCTGCGCGCCGCCATCCCCTGCCTCGCCGAGGAGCCGGTCATCCACGCCAACGGCTATGTCTGTCGGGAGTCCTACGCGGTCGCGGACCGGCAGCAAAACTTTTACATGATCGGCTCCATGGGCCTGGCTTCCGCCATCGGCCTGGGCTTGGCCCTGGCCCGGCCCGACGTGAGGCCGGTGATCTTCGACGGCGACGGCAACCTCCTCATGAACCTGGGAATTCTTCCCATGGCGGGTGCGCTGGCGCCCGGGAACTTCGTCCACGTGGTGTTCGACAACGAGGTCTACGGCTCCACCGGCAACCAGCGGTCGCTCTCCCGGACGGTCCGGCTCGACCGGCTGGCCGCCGCGGCGGGCTTCAGCTCCGCGCATGCGGCGACGACCAGCGCTGAAATCGAGGCCGCCATG
Source organism: Candidatus Rokuibacteriota bacterium (assembly GCA_016206385.1). GTDB lineage: Bacteria > Methylomirabilota > Methylomirabilia > Rokubacteriales > CSP1-6 > JACQWB01. Next base: position 3,099 of record JACQRS010000312.1, read on the forward strand.
CGCGCCGCGCGTCAGCACGAGGGCCCTCACTTCATCCTGGTCAAGGTCACGGCCGAGCAGGCCGACGTGCCTCGGATCCCCTATCCGCCCGAGACCATCCGGGACCGCTTCCGCTCATCCCTGGGAGCCCCGTGAGATGCCGAGCCGAACGATCCTGCTGAACCCCGGGCCGGTGAACATCTCCGAGCGGGTGCGCCGGGCCCTGCTGCGGGCCGACATCTGTCACCGCGAGGAGGAGTACACCCGCCTGATGGCCTCCATCCGCTCGCGCCTCTGCGAGGCATTCGCCTCGAGCGGGTTCACCGCCGTGCTCATTACCGGGTCAGGGACCGCCGCGCTGGAGGCGGCCGTGGCCTCCTCAGCGGAGACGGACCGGGCCATCCTAGTGGTCGTCAACGGCGTCTACGGAGAGCGGATCGCCCGGATGGTGACCCTCCACGGCGTCCGCGTGGTGGAGGTGGCCGGTGAGTGGACGCGACCCCCCGACCTCGCCCGGGTAGAGGCGGCGCTCCGATCGGATCCGGCCATCCAGGTCGTGGCCATGGTCCACCACGAAACGACCACGGGGCTCATCAACCCCGTCGCTGAGGTGGGCTGGCTGGCCAAGGCAGCCGGCAAGTCCTTTCTCGTGGACTCCATCTCGGGGCTCGGCGGCGAGCCGCTCGACCTTCAGGCCGTCGGAGTGGACCTCTGCGTGGGAACGGCGAACAAGTGCATTCAGGGGGTCCCGGGCCTCTCCTTTGTCCTGGTGCGCCACGAGGAGATGGCCCGCCTGGCCTCCGTCCCGCCGCGCTCGGTATACCTCTCGCTCCCCAGCGACTGGCAGGCGCAGGAGAAGGGAGAGCCGCTTTTCACCCCTGCTGTCCAGGTGGGCTACGCCCTCGATGAGGCGCTGGCCGAACTCCTCGAGGAGACCGTGCCGGCCCGGATCGCCCGGTACGCCGGTGCGGCTGCGCTTCTCCGGAACGGGTTCCAGCGCTTGGGGTTGTCCTTTCTCTTGCCGCCCCTCCTCCGCGGCAACACCATCACTGCGCTCGAGCTCCCCGCGGGAGTCTCCTACACGCGGCTCCACGACCAGCTCAAGGCCCGTGGCTTCGTCATTTACGCCGGCCAGGGCCCCCTCGCCCCGAGGATCTTCCGCGTGGCCAACATGGGGGATGTCTCCGCGGAGGAGTATCGGGAGTTCCTGGTCGCCCTGGAAGCTGTACTCTCACTCGGAGGGGGGCCCCGCCCCCCTTCCGAACCTCCCCCCGAGGTTGCGCGGGCAAAGCCCGCGCTCGAAGCTACGCGGGGTAGCGACGTCGCTTCGACGCCATGAAGGCGGTGATCCTGGCCGCAGGGGTGGGGC
>JACQRS010000031.1 GCA_016206385.1 Candidatus Rokuibacteriota bacterium
CGAGTATCAGCGCCGGGATCGTCAGGCGTTTGAGCTCCTCCCCGAGAGCGTAGACTGTGGGGCGCTTGAACTGAACACCGCGGAGCGTCAGGGCGAGGCCCACACCCGACCGTGTCGCGAAATCCGCGGCGAATTCTTTCCATGTCTGGGGGTGCTTCCGCAAGAGCGGCACGCGCGCCGGCATCCGAGTATGCAGATCCTCGAATACCGGCGGCGCCCCCTCGGACTCCAGCCGCTCTGCAATCCGTGTGTGCTCTTGAATGAACCCGGCTCTGTCGTCAGAGCCGGCCCCGGTCCCTGCCAGAATGAGGGCCCGCACGCGTCTGGGGTGAGCGAGGGCAAAACTCAGAGCGATGCCACCCCCCATCGAGAGCCCGCCGATGAAGGCGCTCTCGAACCGCAGGTGATCGAGGAGGCGCCGGAGATCGGCGACCGAGTGCTCCTGCGAGTACTGGGACGGATCAGTCGGGACGCTGGACGGAGGGTATCCACGGCAATTGAATGTGAGGACCGAGTAGCTCGGGGAGAAGGCTCTCACCTGCCGGTCCCAACTCCGACAGCTACCCGAGAACTCGTGGACGAGGACCAGCGGAGCGCCCGAGCCACTCAACTCGTAGTAGATCTCGACGTCGTCCAGAGCGACCTCGGCCTTCTTGCCCACGGGCTCTTACCCCCAAAAAGTGTCTCTAGTACGACTGTGTCACAAAACGCCCTCCGCCCTCTTGGTTCCGTGTCTGTGTGGTGTGCGAGAAGCCAGAGGACGGTAGCACGTTTGTGACACAGTAGTACTAGGAGCCTGTCGGAGAAAAAAGTTGTTCAGCACCTACAATCGGTGCGTACGACGGCTCGTGCTTGCGCTATAGTGGCGGCATGAAAACTTTCAAGCCGTACACGCCCGATCAGCTGTTGCTGCTGCCCCCGGCCCTGCAGGACTGGCTGCCGGAGGGGCACCTCGCGCGGTTCCTCAGCGATGTGGTCGACCACGCGCTCGACCTCAGGCCGATTCTCGCCGCGTACGAGACCGGCGAGGGGCGGCGCCAGCCCCCGTACCACCCGGCTCTCATGGTGAAGCTCCTACTCTACGCCTACTGCACGGGGATGCCCTCGTCGCAGCAGATCGAGCGGGCCACCTACGAGAAGGTCCCGTATCGCGTGCTGGCGGCCAACCAGCATCCGGACCAGGTCTTTCCGCTTCTCCGTCCGGAAGACCTTGGTCTTCTCCTGGGCCTTGCCGATGAACGTGACGCCTTCCGGAGCGGCGAAGCGGGCCAAGTGTTCCGCGATCACGTCGTCCTTCCGCTGGTCGACATGCCGCCTCCCCGCGTCGTCATCTGTCGTTGCCACGAATTCGCGTCAGGCCTCTGACGCTGGCGAGTTCGTCCAGGCGCTCTACCTGCTCGACGAGCCGGCGCCGCTCGGTGTCCGAGAGTACCTCCTCCGTGCAGTACCGGAACTTCTCCACCGTGTCACCCCACTGGAACGGATTCGCTCGCGTTCCCTTGGGGTTTGTGACCCGCCGCGAGAGCACCCGGCCGCCATGCAGCCGGATCGTGACGCCCGCGTCGAGGCTGCTGTCCAGGGCCGCCGTCGTCCTCTCCCCCACCGTGCTCCCGGTCGGGACGCATCGGACCTTCCCGGCCAGTGATCGCACCTCCGCGATCGAGAGGCCGGCCTCGAGGTCGGCGAGCGCGAGCGGCCTGGCGCGGTCGCCTGCGCACCACATGGCGCACGCCACGCAGAACGGGAGGCTCATCTGGGCGCCCTGGATGTCCGTCGGCGCTGGGTTCGCATTGTTGCGGGCGATCACCGGATCTATCTCCACGAGGACCTCGGTGATCGCCTCCATCGGCACGCCCAACTCCCGTCCGAGCTGGAACGCGGCGTCGACGGCGCCGTGGATGTGAGCGGCGATCGGAAGCGCCTTCACCATGACGTCGTCCACGCAGAAGCGCCGGCCCAGCCCGTCGGTGGCGCGCTCGGGAGCGGCTACCGGCGCATACGCGTCGAAGAAGCCGCGTTCGCCCTCGATGGGTGCCGGCGGCGCCGACAGGCCCTCCCGCGCGAACAGGGCGGCCAGCACCCCGTCATGGGCGCTCTTGCCCGCATGTATCCGCTTGATGTCGCTGCCCCACTTGAAAAACTGCGAGAGTCCTCCGGAGAACGAGGCCGCAAACCCCATCGCGTGTGCGACTGCCTTTGCATCGAGACCAAACACGCGAGCCGAGGCGACCGACGCGCCGAAGACGCCGCAGGTCGCCGTGCCATGGAAGCCTCGCTCCATGTGGGACGGCTGCACGGCAAGCCCCAGGCGTATCGCCACCTCGTACCCCGAGACCGTAGCCAGGATAAAGTCACGCCCCGAGCATCCCGCCGCCTCGGCCACGGCGAGCGCCGCCGGGAACACGACCGCCCCGGGATGCACGATGGCTTCGATATGCGAATCGTCCCAGTCGGCGCTGTGCGCCAGCACGCCGTTCGCGAACGCGGCGACCGGAGCCGAGGTCCTCGTGCCGCCGACAAGGATCGTGCTCGTCGGCTCGCCACCCAGACGGGTGAGAACCGTCAGGAGCGACTTCGTCCAGGGCAACCGACCAGCGAAGAGCGACACACCCAGGAAGTCGAGCAGGAGCTTCTTGAGTTGGCTGACCGTTCCGTCGGAAAGGTCCGTCCATGACAGCCCGACCGCGAACTCTGCCAGGGTACGGGTGGTAGTCACCTCGGTCGGCTCCTCATCTGCGACATCGTCACCGTGGAGGTCAGGCAGGGCGGATTAACAGGCGGGGCCGCCCGTCATCTCACTGGACCGGCGTCAGTCTTTTCTGGAGCTACCGGATGCCGACGGCTCGCATCGATCCCTCATCACGAGCGGCCAACGCGGCACGGTGCCACGCCCGACGGCGGCACCGACGGCCCGGTAACTTGAGCTAATGGCTCTTCTGTAGTTCCTCTTTATTGAATGGGCTTCGTGACGCTCAGGCTTTGGCGTCCCGCGGTCGGCACGCACATCGACTTCGCGCCGCCGCCTCCCGCGACGATCACAATGATGTCGTCCGGGCGATGCGCGATCGGCACCATCTCCTGGTCGTCCGCTAGGTCGAGCCAGCGCGGGAATTCCTTGCCGACCTCCATCCCCCGCCCCCGGACCAGGCGGGCCGGCTGGCGCGCCTTCTCGTAGAGGAAGGCCTTGACGTCGTACTTCGAGAGGCCATCCCTCGCGAGCTTGGCCGCATGCTCGGGGCCCAGCACGAGGATCGGCTGCCCCTGGTAGTAGAGGTTGTTGGCGCCGAGAGTCGACATCGTCGAGGCGCAGGTTACGAGGATGCCCAGCGCGGTCTTGCTGCGGCTGTCGTTAATGCTGTGCGGCCCCTCTGCGTTGACGACGGTCACGGTGCTCGTCGCGCGGGGGAAGCCGCGTTCCACGTGCAGCGGCTCCCACGGGTTCGCGTCCTCGTTCTCCGCGATGCAGTACGTGTACTTCCCGGGATGTCCGTGGGTGGCGCTGTCGATCTCTCCGGGAATCGCGCCGCCGATGTTCATCAGGATGAGCCGGATCGCGCGACCGATCGTTGCGTTCGGCCTCCAGCCCGGACCAAAGCAGCCCGCGCCGTAGTTCATGCCGATCCGCTTGACGATCGGACCGTTCACGATGAGGAGCGGCGCGCCGGCGTGCGTGGTCGTCTGTCGCCCCTTGAGGTCGTACCGGTCATCCGCCAACGCGGTGATCGCGGCGACGAGGACAGGCATGTACGCGGGGAGGCACCCCGCCATCACCCCGTTGATCGCGATCTTCTCCACGGTTGCCCGCCCCATCTTCGGAGGGATCTCGGCGCCGAGATGATCCGCGGGGAGCCCCGAGGCAGACACCATCCCGTCGACCCGCTCGCGCACGGGCGGGACGATCGGGAGGCCGTCCGTCCAGCCGTTCCGGTAAAAGGTGTCGTTGATGCTGTCCAGCGAGTCCGCCAGCTCGAGTTCCTCGTCTGCGATTTTCGAATCGATCATCCGTCGTCACTCTTCCCCGTCTCGTGCGCGAACCGCTGCGATCTTAGAGGCCGAGCGGCCCCTCCAGGACCTTCGGGCAGACACCCGTGGGCATGGGATACAAGGTGTTCGTGAACTCGTGCTCCAGGCTCTCACGCGGCGAGGTGAGCACGCGGAGCGCGGTTTCGGCAGCCTGCTGCGCCTTCGCGCGCACCGCCGCCTCGGACAGGCCAGACAACGGATGAGGAAGCATGACGAACGGCAGACCAGGGAGGCCGAGGCTCTCCGCGATCAGGTGACCCATCCGGACGAACTCGTCTGTCACAAGCGTCGCCGTCGGCGTACCCAGCAGCTCGAGCCGAAACGAGTCGTGGACACTCCACGACGCGGACGCCCCTCAGTGACCGACCCCGTTGATTACGAGGTCGCATCGGGCGCTGATCTCCTCGAGGTTCCGCGCCGGCGCGGACGGGAAGTCCTTCGAGAAGTACAGTACCTCCTTCACCTTCACCCGGCCCCCGAGGATCTCCTTCACGGCATCCAGGAGGGCCGTCGCGTTCTCCTTCTTGTTGTCGAGGATGCCCAGGACCTTCCCGTCGACGCTGCTGGGTCTCGCGGCGATGTGCGCGTCCGGCGGCGCGGCACGCCCGGCGGGGCTCAGTACGCGTATGGTCTTAACCGCCATTGCAAGCCCTCCTTTGAACCACCGACTGCGCTCGGTGCTCGCAGGCCAATTCCGTTGCGGTCGCGGCGGGACCGCGTCACCCGCGCGCTCGGTACAGCTCGAGCAGTTGCGCTTCCGTCTTGGCGAGGTGCTGGTAGAGACTCTCGCGGGGATTCATGCGGTGCGGGTCACGGAGCGCCTGGACGATGGCGTGATGCTCGTTGTGCGCCTCTTGCATGCGGTTCCTTTGGGTGATTAACCAGAGACCTATGCGCTGAACGTGATCGCTCACCGAGTCGAAGATCTCCTGCAGGCGCCGGTTGTCGGCCGTCTCCACCAGGTAGCGATGGAACTGCACATTCGCCGACACCCATGCGTTCTTGTCGTCGCGAGCGACGATCTCTCGTTGCTCGGCCAGGAGCTGGTCGAGCCTTCGGAGCGACTCCTCCGAGATCCGCCGACCGAGGTCTTCGATAGTCCATCCCTCCAGCGCGCGGCGCAACCCGAAGATCTCCAAGATGTCGCGCTCGCTGATCGGCCGAATCAAGGCTCCCCGATTCGGGAGGATCTCCAGCCACCCCTCGTTGTGCAACTGCAGGAGCGCCTCGCGGACGGGCGTCCTCGAGACGCCGAGCAGCTCGGAGAGCTGCTGCTCGGTGTAGCGCTGGTTCGAACTCAACCGGTTCGTGACGATGGCCCGCTTGAGGCTCTGATACGCCTGCACCCGCAGCGGCACCGCTCGCTGTAGGCCGGTCAGTTCCGTTATGTCTGTGGGTGTCCTCATGAACCCGCCTCCAGAAGGCTATTCGCGCCGATCGGCTCTCTGGCCCTTCCCACTCAGCCCTCGGGTCGTCCCTTCCCTATCGCGAGACTGCTGGGTGGGTGGCCAACTCCCAACTTTCGCCCAGCGCCTCCCGTGCCAGGGCCAAACCTCGCTTTACGGGACGAAGGCCGGCCGCGATCGCCTCGGCATCCGCCTCCGTGACGTAATTCAACTCGTGAAGCCGGGCGTTTGTTAGCACCCAGCTCGCGTCGACCTCCTCGGGATCGATTCCCCGTACATCGGGCTGCGCAGTCTCACCATCGGGGCCGCTGGACACCGGAACGGCGGTGAGCGGTGGGCGGCGGGTGTGCCACTCGGTAGCCTGCTCGTATGCGTGGCCGATGCGGAGCACCATCGCTTCCTCCCACGCCCGGCCGACGATCTGCAGGCCTACGGGAAGTCCGGCC